>NZ_JAAXOY010000196.1 GCF_012396155.1 Cellulomonas septica
CGGGTCGAGGACGCGCTGCAGGCCGCCGACACGGGGGGAGCGCGGCACGCGGTGCCCCCCGACGACCCGGCCGCCGAGCAGCACGTGAGCCTCGACGTCCTCGGGCGGATCGCGACCTCGCACTGCCGGACGTCGGTCGACGTGGTCGCAGTGCTGCAGCGCGCGCTCGTGCTCGCCGAGGACGACGAGCACGCCGCGCACCGCCTGCTCGAACGGGCGCTCGACGTCGCCGAGCCCGCGGGCGTCCGACGACCGTTCGTCGAGCTCGAGCCGCTCCTGCACGACCTGCTGCTCGAGCACCTGCGGTGGGGGAGCGCGCACGAGGCGCTCGTCGCGAGCCTCGTCGCCGGGGACGCACCGCGACGCGCGCAGCGCGGCGGGTGGGGCAACCTCGAGCTCACCGAGCGCGAGCACCAGGTGCTCGTGCGGCTGCGGTCGACCATGACGACGACCGAGATCGCCGCGGTCCTGTTCGTCTCGACGAACACCGTCAAGACGCACCAGCGCTCGATCTACCGCAAGCTCGGGGTCGCCGGCCGCCGCGACGCGATCCGCGTCGCCGCGGAGCGCGGCCTCCTCTAGACGCGGTCCGCGCCGGACGCCGGCTCCGCAAGTCGCCAGTCGTGCGACCGGCCCGTCAGTCCTCGGCGGGGTCGGGGACGGCGTGCGCCTCGACCAGCACGAGGCCCAGGTCGTGCAGCAGCGCGACGACCCCGGTGAGCGCGGCGGTGTCGGGCAGGCGGCACGACAGCACCGTCCCGTCGGGGGTCGCGGTGGCCACCACGTCGGCGTGCTCGCGCAGCAGCTGCTCCAGGTCGGCGCCCCCCGGCGACCCGTCCACGCGGATGTGGTAGAGCACGGCAGCTCCCTCGTCGGACCGACCGGACCAGGGTCCCGACGCGGGTGGTGCCGCTGCCTCACGCCCGTCGGGTGATATGCGCGTGGGGTCCCGTCCGGCAGTCACCCGACGCGGGTGAGGCACCGCCGGCGCGCACCGCGCGACAGTGTCGGCGAGCGGCCCGGACCAGGGCCGACGGTGGTCGACGAGAGGGGCACGCGATGGCACGCACGGTGACGGGCTGGGTCGGCTGGGTCTGGTTCGGCGCGTTCTGCCTCCTCACCGTGGGGCTGTTCAACGTCGTGTCCGGGCTGATCGCCGTCTTCTCGGAGGAGAAGGTGCTCGCGTGGTCCGGCCAGGGCGTGACGATCGTCGACGTGTCCACGTGGGGGTGGGTGCACCTGATCCTCGGCGCCGCGATGGTCGCGCTGGGCCTCGTGCTGTTCACCGGTGCCGCGTGGGCCCGCTGGACCGCGAGCGTGCTCGTCGTCCTCAACCTGGTCGCGCAGTTCGTGTCCCTGCCGATCACGCCGTGGTGGTCGCTCGCGGTGATCGTGCTGGACGTCGTGGTGCTGTGGGCGCTCATCGTCCACGGCGAGGAGGTCGAGCGGGCCGTCTCCTGACGGTCCGGACGGACGAAGGGAAGGCACACGATGACGACGTTCACCGCGTG
Source organism: Cellulomonas septica (assembly GCF_012396155.1). Taxonomy (GTDB): domain Bacteria; phylum Actinomycetota; class Actinomycetes; order Actinomycetales; family Cellulomonadaceae; genus Cellulomonas; species Cellulomonas septica. Next base: position 1,512 of record NZ_JAAXOY010000196.1, read on the forward strand.
GAAGTTCGACAGCCCCGACGGCGCCAAGCGCGCGGAGACCGCGCTCAAGGAGGCCGCGAAGGACGGGCTCGTGACGATCGTCGACCACGCGCTCGTCGAGTGGCCGGCCGACGCGGCCCGCCCGGACGTGCACCACAGCAACGACGACAAGAAGCGCGGTGCCGGCTGGGGCGCGTTCTGGGGCCTGCTGTTCGGCGGCATCTTCTTCGTGCCGCTCCTCGGTGCGGCCGCGGGCGCGGCGATCGGCTCGATCTCCAAGGCGGTCGCCGCGGTCGGGATCGACGAGGCGCAGCTCCAGACCATCCGCGAGCAGGTCACGCCCGGCACGTCGCTGCTGTGCGCGGTGACGACCGACGGCGACCTCGACCGGCTCGGCGAGCGGTTCCACGGGCTCCACTCGACGCTCGTCGCGACGAACCTCACCGAGGGCGAGCGCTCGACCCTGCTCGAGACGTTCGGCTGACGGGCCGGGGCGGCACGGGCGGCCCGCCGTCCGCGGCGCGGTGAACGGTCGCGGACGGGTCGGTGAACGCTGGGCGACGGTCCCGGCGCAGACGTGCGGCGTCGTCGGTGCTCTCCCGTCCGCGGCCTACGCTGGAGGCGTGGACGGGTTCGACGGCCTTGCGCTGCTCCTCGCCGGCGGCCTCGGACTGCTGACCGGCATCGGGGCCACCCTGGCGTTCCGCGTGAGCGAGCGCGCCCAGAAGGTCCCGGTGGCGCTGCCGGAGCCCGAGCTCGACGAAGGGCTGGTGCGGGCGCTCGCGGTGCTGCGCTCGGCGGCGATCGTGCTCGACGAGGAGGACACGGTCGTGCGGGCCAGCGCGCCCGCGCACGCGCTCGGGCTGGTCCGCGACGGCCGGATCGTGCCCGTGTCCATCCGGGAGATGATCGCCGCCGTGCGGCGCGACGGCGTGATCCTCGACGAGGAGCTCGAGGTCCCGCGCGGGCCCGTCGGCTCCGGCATCCTCATGGTGCAGGTGCGCGTCGCGCAGGTGACGCCCCGCCACGTGCTCGTCCTCGCGGAGGACCTCACGCAGGCCCGCCGCATCGAGGCGATGCGCCGCGACTTCGTCGTCAACGTCTCGCACGAGCTCAAGACGCCCGTCGGTGCGCTGCAGCTCCTCGCGGAGACGGTGCACGACGCGGCCGACGACCCCGACGCGGTGCGCCGCTTCACGGACCGCATGCAGGCGGAGGCGGCCCGGCTGTCCGCGCTCGTGCACGAGATCATCGAGCTGTCCCGCCTGCAGGTCGCCGGCGCGGTCGGCCAGGTCGCGGTCGTCGACGTCGACGCGGTGCTCACCGAGGCCGTCGACCGCGCCCGCACGCGCGCCGACGCGAAGAAGGTCCGGCTCGACATCGGCGGCGTGCACGGCACGCGCGTGCTCGGCCAGCACGACCTGCTCGTCACGGCGGTCCGCAACCTCGTGGACAACGCGGTCGCGTACTCGGGCGAGGCCGCGCACGTCGGCGTCGGCGTGCGCGAGGTCGACGGCCTGGTCGAGATCGCGGTCGTCGACGAGGGCATCGGCATCCCGGCCGCCGAGCAGGAGCGGGTGTTCGAGCGGTTCTACCGCGTCGACCCGGCCCGCTCGCGCGACACCGGCGGCACGGGCCTCGGCCTCTCGATCGTCAAGCACGTCGCCGCCGACCACGGCGGTGACGTGGCCGTCTGGTCGCAGCCCGGGCGCGGGTCGACGTTCACGATCCGCCTGCCGCGCGCCGACCTCACCAGCTCGGACGTCGTCGACCTGACGTCCACGACCATCCCCCAGGGAGACACCGTGCGGCGGAACGCCTCATGACCCGCATCCTGCTCGTCGAGGACGAGGAGTCGTACCGCGAGCCGTTGACGTACCAGCTCGAGCGCGAGGGCTACGACGTGGTCACCGCCGCGACCGGCCCCGAGGCGCTCGAGCGGTTCGAGGAGCACGGCGCCGACCTCGTCCTGCTCGACCTCATGCTGCCCGGGCTGCCCGGCACCGAGGTGTGCCGCCGCCTGCGGCTCACGAGCGACGTGCCCGTCATCATGCTCACCGCGAAGGACGACGAGATCGACAAGGTCGTCGGCCTCGAGCTCGGCGCCGACGACTACGTCACCAAGCCGTACTCGTCGCGCGAGCTGCTCGCGCGCATGCGCGCGGTGCTGCGTCGCCGGGAGGCCGCCGTCACCGCCGGTGCGACCGCGGCACCCGCGGGCCCGGTCGTCGAGGAGGAGCTGCTCGTGAGCGGCCCGGTCGAGCTCGACGTCGACCGGCACACCGTGAAGGTGCGCGGCGAGGTCGTGCCGTTCCCGCTCAAGGAGTTCGAGCTGCTCGAGATGCTGCTGCGGAACGCGGGCCGCGTCCTGACGCGCGGGCAGCTCATCGACCGCATCTGGGGCTCGGACTACGTCGGCGACACCAAGACGCTCGACGTCCACGTCAAGCGCGTGCGCGCCAAGATCGAGGAGGACCCGGCCAACCCGACCCTCCTGCTCACCGTGCGCGGCCTGGGCTACAAGCTCGAAGAGGCCTGACGCACGACCACCACGCCCGCTCGCACTACCCGATTCGTCGGGTCTGCGCGAGCGGGCGTCGCCGTCCCCGGCGCGGGCGCGCACTTCGTCGGCCACCGTTCACCCCGGGTTCACCCACCGCCGTCCGGCACGTCACGTGGGCTTCCTACCGTCGGCCTCGCCGCGCACACCCCGGTGCCGGCACGAAAGGACGGACCACAGTGAAGCTCTCCCTCCACCGCCGCGCCGGGGCGGTCGCCCTCACCGGCGCTCTCGCCCTCGCCCTCGCGGCGTGCGGATCGGACGACCCGACCGGCACCGGCGACGCGACCTCCGGGTCCGACGAGAGCGTCAGCACCCTCAGCGGTGAGCTCAACGGCGCGGGTGCCTCGTCGCAGGAGAAGGCCATGGACGCGTGGCGCGCCGGCTTCCAGAGCGGCAACCCCGACGTCACCGTCAACTACGACCCGGTCGGCTCGGGCGGCGGTCGCACCCAGTTCCTCGAGGGTGCGGTGCAGTTCGCCGGCACCGACTCGGCGCTGAACGACGAGGAGCTCGCCACCGCGCAGGAGACCTGCTCGGCCGAGGCGATCGACATCCCCGTGTACGTCAGCCCCATCGCCGTCGTCTTCAACCTCGAGGGCATCACCGAGCTCAACCTCTCGGCGACGACCATCGCGGGCATCTTCGAGGGCACCATCACCAGCTGGGACGCGGCCGAGATCAAGGCCGAGAACCCGGACGCGACGCTCCCCGCGGTCGCGATCACGCCCGTGCACCGCCTCGACGAGTCGGGCACGACGAAGAACTTCACCGACTGGCTCGGCAAGGCGTCGGGCGGCGCGTGGGCCCACGAGGCCGACGGCAACTGGCCGATCGAGGGCGGCGAGTCCGCGCAGGGCACGTCCGGCGTGATCCAGACGGTCCAGGGCGGCAACGGCACGATCACCTACGCCGACGAGTCGGCCGCCGGCTCGCTCGGCAAGGCGTCGATCAAGGTCGGCGAGGAGTGGGTGGCCCCGTCGGCGGACGCGGTCGCGGTCGCGCTCGACGCGTCGCCGCGGGCCGAGGGCCGTGCGGAGCACGACATCGTCATCGACATCGACCGTGAGACCACGGAGTCGGGTGCCTACCCGCTGTTCCTCGTCTCGTACGCGGTCGCGTGCCTCCAGTACGAGGACGCCGAGACGGCCGACCTGGTCAAGGGCTTCCTCGGCTACGTCGTGAGCACCGAGGGTCAGGAGGCGGCCGCGCAGGCCGCGGGCTCCGCGCCCCTGTCGGACGCGCTCGCGGCCGACGCGCAGGCTGCCGTCGAGGCGATCGCCGCCGCGTGACGGCACGCCGGTGACCGACCCGCACCGGGGGGATGCGGGTCGGTCACCGGCTCCTCGCACGTGGGGCGCCTGCGCCCCCTCT
>NZ_JAAXOY010000197.1 GCF_012396155.1 Cellulomonas septica
CGCGTCGGGCACGCCGACCTGCGGCGCGTAGGTGCGCAGGTGGTCGAGCGCGGTGCGGCCGGGGTGGAAGCTCGACGCCTCCAGGGCGGCGCCGACGGTGCGCAGCGGGCGGGGGAGGCGGTGGTACGGGCGGCCGCCGATCGTGGCGGTCCCCGCGGTCGGGCGCACGAGCCCGAGCAGCATGCGCAGCGTCGTCGTCTTGCCGGCGCCGTTCGGGCCGAGGAACCCGGTCACGCGGCCGGGGTGCACCTCGAAGGTCAGGTCGTCGACCGCCCGGACGGGTCCGAAGGTCTTCGACAGGTGGGAGACCGCGATGACGCGGTCGTGGCTCGGCAGTGGGGTCGTCGTGGCCATGCGGCGACCCTACTGTTCTAACGCGACTAGAACAATGGGGTCAGGCGGTGCGTGCCCGCGGCGTCGCCGGACGGCCCGGGAGCGTCACGCGCATCGTGCAGCCCGGACCCTCGTCCGCGACCTCGATCCGGCCGCCGTGCAGGTCGACCGCCCAGCGCACGATCGCCAGCCCCAGCCCGGTGCCGCCCGTCGAGCCCTGCCCGGTGATCGCCGGGGTGTTCCCGCGCACGAACCGCTCGAACACGTGCGCCCGCTGCTCCGGCGCGATGCCCGGACCGTGGTCCACGACGTCGATCCGCACGTCCGTGCCGACGCGCGACGCGACCAGCAGCACCTCGTCGTCGGGCGGGGAGTGCCGGACCGCGTTGTGCAGCAGGTTCGCGACGACCTGGTGCAGCCGCTCGGGGTCCGCCTGGACCGAGAGGTCCTCGGGCTCGACGCGCACCGGGAAGCGCAGCCGCTTGGTCGACCCCACGAGCGCCGCGCCGTCCGCGGCCTCGTGCAGGAAGTCGTCGAGCCGGACCTCCTCGATCTGCAGCGGCACGTCGCCCGCCTCGAGGCGGGACAGGTCGAGCAGGTACGTGACGAGCCGCCCCAGGCGCTCCGTCTGCGCGAGCGCGGCCTGCATCGTCACCGGGTCGGGCTCGCTCACGCCGTCGACGATGTTCTCGAGCTGCGCCTGCAGGGCCGTCACCGGGGTGCGCAGCTCGTGCGCGACGTTCGCGACGAGCTCGCGCCGGAACGTGTCCGCCTGCTCGAGGTCGTCCGACATCGTGTTGAACGCCTCGGCGAGCTGGCCGACCTCGTCGTTGCTCGTCGCCTGCACCCGCTGGCTGTAGTCGCCGTCGGCCATCCGGCCCGCCGCATGCGTCATCTCCCGCAGCGGCGACGTCATGCCGCGCGCGAGCAGCTGCGTCACGACGAGCGACAGCGCGATCGCGATCGGCAGCGTGCGGCTCGGACCCAGGTGGAACTGCGACAGGCCGACCCACGTGATGAACGACGCCAGCGCGACCGACGCGGCGACGAGCACCCCGAGCTTGATCTTGATCGAGCGGAACCGGTCCAGCGGGCGGACGTCCGGCAACCGTGACCTCCCCTCGCCGCGCACGTGACGCGGCGCGCTCACGACCCCTCGGACCTCGCCGCCGAGCCCTCGTCCGCGGGCTCGAACGCGTAGCCGACGCCGTGCACCGTGCGGATCAGGTCCGCGCCGAGCTTGCGGCGCAGCGCCTTGACGTGCGAGTCGACCGTGCGCGTGCCGCTCGCGTCGACCCAGTCCCACACCTCCGCGAGCAGCCGCTCGCGCGTGAGCACCGTGCGCGACGAGCCCGCGAGCGCGACCAGCAGGTCGAACTCCGTGGGCGTGAGGTGGACCTCCTGGTCGCCGCGCTGCACGCGGCGCTGCGCGCGGTCGATCGAGACGTCGCCGATCACGAGCGGCGGGTCGGGCGTCGTCGCGACCGCGATCTCCGCGGCCCGCGCGGCGCGCTCCTGACGACGCAGCAGCGCCTTCGTGCGCGCGACGAGCTCGCGCATCGAGAACGGCTTCGTCATGTAGTCGTCCGCGCCGACGCCCAGGCCGACGAGCATGTCCGTCTCGTCGTCGCGCGCGGTGAGCATGAGGACCGGCACCGGGCGCTCGGCCTGGATCTGGCGGCACACCTCGAGGCCGTCGATGCCCGGCAGCATGATGTCGAGGACCACGACGTCGGGGCGCACGCGCGTCGCGGCGGCGACGCCCGACGGGCCGTCGGCGGCGGCCTCGACGCGCCACCCCTCGGCGGAGAAGCGGTGCGCGATCGCCTGCGCGATGGCCGGCTCGTCCTCGACCACGAGGACGGTCGTCGCGGCACCTCCGGACGGCGCGGGCGGCTGCGCACCGCTGCTGTTCATCATGAGGTCAGCGTGGCACAGCCACCCCTCCCGCACCCGGAACCTCGGCGGGGGAGGCGGGGGGAAGACGTGTCGGACCGGTGCAGGACCGACCGTCGTGCGCACCCGGCGCGGGGGCGGACCGGACCGTAGGATGTCGCCACCATGAGCGGCTCAAGTAGCTGCCGGCGACCCCAGCGGGCCGACCAGCCCGGTGGTGACGGCGCCGGCCTCCCCGTCCCGTCCTTCCCGCCCGTCGACCCGTCGCCCCCCGCACCCTCGGGCGGTGACCTGTGCTGACCGAGTGGCTCCTCGTGGGCCTCGGGGTCCTCCTCACGCTCGGCACCGCGGTGTTCGTCGCCGCCGAGTTCTCGCTCGTCACGCTCGACCCGGGCGTCGTCGACAAGCAGACCGCGCCCGACGACCGGCGCGGTCAGTCCGTCGTCAAGGCGCTGCGGCGGCTCTCGACCGAGCTGTCCGGCGCGCAGGTCGGCATCACGATCACCACGATCCTGCTCGGCTACACGACGCAGCCCGCGGTCGTCCGCCTGCTCGGCGGGCCGCTCGAGTCGTCGCCGCTCGGCCGGGTGATCGGCGGCGCCCTCGCGGGGCTGCTCGCGATCGTGCTGGTCAACGGCTTCTCGATGGTCGTCGGCGAGCTCATCCCGAAGAACTTCGCGATCAGCCGCCCGCTCGGGACCGCGCGCGCCGTCGCCCCGCTCCAGCGCGGGTTCACCACGACCCTGCGGCCGCTCATCTCCCTGTTCAACGGCAGCGCGAACGCGATCCTGCGGCGCGTGGGCGTCGAGCCGCGCGAGGAGCTCGCCGGCGGACGTTCGCCGCAGGAGCTCGCCGCGCTCGTCCGGCGGTCCGCCGAGGTCGGGACGCTCGACGAGTCGACCGCGACGCTGCTCATCAACTCCGTCGAGTTCTCCGAGCTCACGGCCGTCGACGTCATGACCGACCGCGGGCGGCTCGTGCTCGTGCGACGCGACGAGGACTCGGCCGCCGACGTCGTCGCGCTCGCGCGCACGAGCGGGCACTCCCGGTTCCTCGTCATCGGCGACTCCGCCGACGACGTCGTGGGCCTCGTGCACCTGCGTCGCGCCGTCGCCGTGCCCTACGAGAAGCGCGCCGAGGTCCCCGCCGCGGCGCTCATGGTCGACGTGCCGCGCGTCCCCGAGACCGTGCACCTCGGACCCCTGCTCGTCGAGCTGCGGCAGGGCGGGCAGCTCGCGGTCGTCGTCGACGAGTACGGCGGCACCTCGGGCGTCGTCACGCTCGAGGACGTCGTCGAGGAGCTCGTCGGGGACGTCGCCGACGAGCACGACCGGCGACGGCAGTCCGCCGCGCAGTCCGCCGACGGGTCCTGGGTGCTCGCGGGGGTCCTGCGGCCCGACGAGCTCGCCGAGGTCACCGGCCTGCGGGTGCCCGAGGACGGCCCGTTCGAGACGCTCGGCGGCCTGCTCATGTACGTGCTCGGCCGGATCCCCGAGCAGGGCGACGAGATCGTCGTCGACCGCGTCCGCCTCGTCGTCGAGCGCATGGCCGGCCGGCGCGTCGAGCGCGTCCGGGTCCAGGCCGTCGCGACCGGCGAGGACGAGGAGGGCGACGCGTGAGCAGCAACCTCGCCCTCCTGGTCGGCGCGCTCCTGCTCGCCGGCAACGCGTTCTTCGTCGGCGCCGAGTTCGCGATCATCTCCGCGCGGCGCAGCCAGGTCGAGCCGCTCGCGGAGGCCGGCGACCGCCGCGCGCGCACCGTGCTGTGGGCGATGGAGCACGTCTCGCTCATGCTCGCGTGCGCGCAGCTCGGCATCACGGTGTGCTCGACGAGCCTCGGCGTCGTCGCCGAGCCCGCGCTCGCGCACCTCATCGAGGACCCGCTGCACGCGCTCGGCGTCAGCGAGGACCTCACGCACCCCATCGCGTTCGTGCTGGCCCTGGCGATCGTCGTGTACCTGCACGTCGTGCTCGGCGAGATGGTGCCCAAGAACCTCGCGGTCGCGGGACCCGAGCGCGCCGTGCTGGTGTTCGGCCCGCCGCTCGTCTGGATCGCCCGCATGGTCCGGCCCGTCATCGCCGCGCTCAACTGGCTCGCCAACCACGCGCTGCGGCTGGCCGGGGTCGAGCCGAAGGACGAAGTGTCGTCGGCGTTCACCGCGCAGGAGGTGCACTCGATCGTCGAGCGGTCGCAGGCCGAGGGGCTGCTCGAGGACGAGCAGGGCCTGCTCGCGGGCGCGCTCGAGTTCTCGGACCGGACCGCGGGCGACGTCATGGTGCCCGTCGGCTCCCTCGTCACCGTGGGACCCAGGGGCACGCCCGAGGAGGTCGAGCGGCTCGTCGCGCGCACCGGGTACAGCCGGTTCCCCGTGCTCGACGACGACGGCCACCCCGCGGGCTACCTGCACCTCAAGGACGTGCTCTACGCCGACGCGGACGCCCGGCAGGTGCCCGTGCCGACGTGGCGCGTGCGCGCGCTCGCGGTCGTTGCCCCGGGGGACGAGGTCGAGGACGCGCTGGCCGCGATGCAGCGGTCCGGGGCGCACCTGGCCCGCGTCGACGACGACGATCGGACGGTCGGCGTCGTCTTCCTCGAGGACATCCTCGAGGAGCTCGTCGGCGAGGTCCGTGACGCCATGCAGCGCGGCCAGACGTTCTGACCTCACCCGGACGCCGGTCCGGGTCGGAAGTCGGCGCTGACCTGGGCGTCCGGTCGCCCGGTGGCGCGGATCCGCCCGATGTGCACCGCGTGTCGCCGTGCGCAGGGCCTGGACGGCCGTCCAGGGGCTTGGAAGCGCGACCGCGACCCGTTATGGTTTCGTGACCGCGGTCGCCGGAGCCGCCCCGAGAGGGACGCCTCCCCGGCCGCGGACGTCCGCCAGCGTGGACCGAGCGAGTGGAGGTGTCGTGGGGCCCGAGCACAACGAGGCGACCCCCCGGCCGACCCGTCGCAGCCTCCGTGAGGCCGAGCGTCGCGCCGCCGAGCAGACCTCCACCGCCGTGCTCACGCCCCCGGGCGTCCCCGTGACCTCCGCCCCGCAGCCCGCCGGACCCGCGCTCCCGTCGTGGAGCCAGCCGCGGCCCGACGGCGGGTCCGCCCAGCCGGCCCC
>NZ_JAAXOY010000198.1 GCF_012396155.1 Cellulomonas septica
CCTCGGCGGCTCGACGGGGGTGCCGGACGCGGCCGGACCGGGTTCGGTGGCGGGCGTGAGGCGGGGCGCGGTGGTGCGCGAACGGCTGCCGGACTTCGGGGGAGTCGTCACGCTCCCGAACCTATCCGCAGGCGGTGGGGGTGGGCATCCGGTGCGGGAGCCGTGTCCGCCACACCGGGGTCGCGCGCGCCCGACCTGGGCGGATGTGCCCGGTGTGCGACGTGCCGTCGCGGACGGCTGCGACCCGGCCCGTCAGTCGAGGGTCGACGCCAGCGCGCGGCCCGTCGTCCGTCCGGTGAACAGGCAGCCGCCCAGGAACGTGCCCTCGAGCGCGCGGTGCCCGTGCACGCCGCCGCCCCCGAACCCCGATGCCTCGCCGACGGCCCACAGGCCCGGCAGCACCTCGCCGTCGGGCCGCAGCACGCGCCCCTCGAGGTCGGTGTGCAGCCCGCCGAGGGTCTTGCGCGTGAGGACCGACAGGCGGACCGCGAGGAGCGGGCCGTGCGCGGGGTCGAGCAGCCGGTGCGGCTTGGCGACGCGGATGACCTTGTCGACGACGTACCGGCGGGCCATCGCGGTCGCGACGACCTGGAGGTCCTTGCCGAGCCCGGACGCGACCTGGCGGTCGCGCTCGACGATCGTGCGCTCGAGCCGCTCGGCGTCGATCCGGTCGGTGCCGGTGAGCGCGTTCATGCGGCGTGCGAGCTCGGCGGGCGTGTCCGCCCAGAGGAACTCCTCCGACTCGTGCGCGAACGTCTCGACCGGGCCGACCGCCCCCGGCAGGACACGCTGGAGGAGCTGCGGGACGCTCTTGCCGGTCAGGTCGGGGTTCTGCTCCGAGCCGGACAGCGCGAACTCCGAGCCGAGGATCGTCTTGTCGAGCACGAACCACGAGTGGTCGTCGCCGCGCGACGTGATGTGGCGCAGCGCGCCGAGCGAGTCGAAGCCGGGGAACAGCGGGACGGGCAGGCGGTTCCCGTCGGCGTCGAGCCACAGCGACGACGGGCCCGGCAGGATGCGGATGCCGTGCCGGCTCCACACGGGCGAGTGGTTGGTGATGCCCTCGGGGTAGTGCCACGCGCGGTCGGGATGCACGACGGCGCCGCCCGCCTCGCGTGCCGCGGCGACGCCCGAGCCGTCGACGTGGTCGGGCACGCCCGACAGCATCCGCTCGGGCAGCCGGCCCGCGTGCTCGGGCCAGGTGGCGCGGACGAGGCCGTGGTTCGCTCCGATGCCGCCTGTCGCGACGACGACCGCGGCCGCCTCGATCTCGAAGGGGCGTGCGACCTCGCGCGAGCTCGGCACCGCGCGGGCGACGCCGTCGTCGACGAGCACGTCGCCGCGCACGCCCGTGACGCGGGCGTCGGTCGTGACGAACGACGTCACGCGGTGCCGGAAGCGCACGTCGACGCGCCCGTCCTTGCGCGCGTCGAGGAGCGTCCGGACGAACGGCTCGAGGATGCCCGGGCCCGTGCCCCACGTGACGTGGAAGCGCGGGACGGTGTTGCCGTGCCCGCCCGCGGTGTACCCGCCGCGCTCGGCCCACTGCACGAGCGGGAACCAGCGCACGCCCTGTGCGTGCAGCCACGGCCGCAGGTCGCCCGCGGCGAAGTCGACGAACCCCTCCGCCCACGCGCGTCCACACCGGTCCGAGCCGTCGTCGGCGAAGTCCGCCGAGCCGAGCCAGTCGGCGAGCGCGAGCTCGGCCGAGTCCTTGATGCCCAGCCGACGCTGCTCGGGGGAGTCGACGAGGAAGAGCCCGCCGAACGACCAGAACGCCTGCCCGCCGAGGCTCGCGGCGTTCTCGGCGTCGAGCAGGACGACGCGGCGGCCCGCCGCGAGGAGCTCGGCGGTGGCGACCAGGCCCGCGAGGCCCGCGCCGACGACCACGACGTCGTGGGAGTGCGTCATGTCGCGACGGTACACGTCTGGACGGTCGTCCAGAAGGCCGTCACTCCGCGCGGTCGAGGACGTACACGCGCATGCTCAGGGGCTCCATGACCGTCGACTCCCCGGGCTCCGCGTGCAGGCTGCCGGCGATCGCCTCGGCCCGCTCGTCGCCCGGACGCTCCCACACCGAGTCCCACGCGAGCCGCCAGCGACCCCCGTGCTCGTCCGCGAGCACCACGGTCACCGAGTCCAGCGCGCCGTTCACGACCAGCATCACCGTGTCGTCGTCGGGCGGGGGAGCCGTGCGCACCATCTGCAGCGTGCGCACCGACGGGTCGTGCCACCGCGCGTGGTCGAACGGCGTGCCGAGCGCGTCGTACCAGGCGAGGTCGGGGCGACGGTCCGGCAGCAGCGGCCGGCCCGAGTAGAACCGGTCCGCGCGCAGCGCCGGGTGCTCGCGGCGCAGCAGCAGCAGCCAGCGGGCCGTCGTCAGCAGGTCCTTGCGCCAGGGCGCGAGGTCCCAGCTCACCCACGACGTCTCGTTGTCCTGGCAGTACGCGTTGTTGTTGCCGTGCTGCGTGCGGCCCAGCTCGTCGCCCGCCGTGATCATCGGCGTGCCCGCGGACAGCACGAGTGTCGCGAGCAGGTTGCGGATCGAGCGGCGGCGCAGCGGCACGATGTCCGCGCCCGGCCCCTCGAGGTGCACCGGGCCCTCGAGCCCGTGGTTCCACGACCGGTTGTCGTCCGTGCCGTCGCGGTTCTGCTCGCCGTTCGCCGCGTTGTGCTTGTGGTCGTACGCGACGAGGTCGGCGAGCGTGAACCCGTCGTGCGCCGTCACGTAGTTCACCGACGCGGCCGGGCCCCGCATGAGCGGCGGGTCGGTGTGGCCGAACAGGTCGACCGAGCCAGCGAGACGCGTCGCGAGGTCCCGCACGCGGTGCCCCGGCAGGCCGTGGGCCGCACGCGCCGGGTCCGCGAGCCAGAACGAGCGCGTCGCGTTGCGGAACCGGTCGTTCCACTCCGCGAACGGCGGCGGGAACTGCCCCGTGCGCCAGCCGCCCGGGCCCACGTCCCACGGCTCCGCGACGAGCTTGAGACCGTGCAGGCTCGGGTCGACCTGCGCCGCGACGAGCAGCGGGTGGTCGGGTGTGAAGCCGTCCGCGTCGCGGCCCAGCGTCACCGCGAGGTCGAACCGGAACCCGTCGACCCCGACGACGTCCGCCCAGTAGCGCAGCGAGTCGAGCGTCATGCCGACGACCGCCGGGCGGCGGAAGTCGAGCGTGTTGCCGGTGCCCGTCACGTCGGCCAGGCGCGCCGGGACGCCGCCGTCGTGCGCGTAGTACAGCGTCGAGTCGAGCCCGCGCCACGACAGGTGCTGGCCCGGCAGGCCGCCCTCGCACGTGTGGTTGTAGACGACGTCGAGCAGGACCTCGAGACCGGCCTCGTGCAGGCCGTGGACGGCGCGGCGGACCTCCTCCAGCACCGCGTCGGGCCCGAGCGCGCGCGCCTCCTTGGTCGCGTACGCGGCGTGCGGCGCGAAGTAGCCGAGCGTCGAGTAGCCCCAGTAGTTGGTGAGGCCCTTCTCGACCAGGTGCGGCTCCGAGGAGAACGCGTGGACCGGCAGCAGCTCGACCGCGGTCACGCCGAGCCCCAGCAGGTGGTCGACGACCGCCGGGTGCGCGAGGCCCGCGTACGTGCCGCGCAGCTCCGGGGGCAGGGCGTCGTGCAGCGCCGTGAGGCCCTTGACGTGCGCCTCGTACACGACCGTGCGCGACCACGGCGTCCACGGGCGGTTCGCCGCCGGGTCGGGCCCGGGCAGGTCGCGCGTGTCGACGACCACCGAGAACGGCACGTGCCCCGCGGAGTCGCGGTGGTCAGCCGGGCCGTACGGGTCGCCGTGCAGGTCGTCGTCCACCACGTGGCCGTACGTCTGCGGGACGTGCTCGACGTCGCCGACGAGGCCGCGCGCGTACGGGTCGACCAGCAGCTTGCGCGGGTTGTAGCGCAGGCCCGCCGCCGGGTTCCACGGACCGTGCGCCCGGAACCCGTAACGCTGCCCGGGGCGGATGCCCGGCACCGACGCCGAGAACACGCCTTGCACCGGGCCGGACAGCGTGATCCGGCGCTCGGTGAGCGTCCCCTCGACGCCGTCGAACAGGCACAGCTCCACGGCGGTCGCGTGCGACGCGAGCACCGCGACGTCGACCCCCTCGTCGGTCACGTGGACACCGAGCCGGGGCGGCCGTCGGGACGGGGCGGTCGCACTCACACCCGTCATTGTGCTGGACGGACGTGACACCCGTGCGTCGTGCGTGCTTCGTGACGACGTCACGCGGTGCGCTTCCGCCACCCTTCCGCCCCTCGACACGGCGGACCGGGGCGGGCGTCGCGGGCGGTAACGTCTCCGCCGTGAGGATCGTCGTCTGCGTCAAGCACGTCCCGGACATCCAGTCGGAGCGGGCCCTCGGCCCCGACGGTCGCGCGGTGCGCGACGGCGGGGACGGCACGCTCAACGAGCTGGACGAGAACGCCCTCGAGGCCGCGCTCGCGCTCGTCGAGTCCCTCGGCGAGGGGTCCGTCGTGGCCCTGACAATCGGCCCGGACGACGCCGCCGACGCGGTCCGCAAGGGCCTGCAGATGGGTGCCGACGAGGCCGTGCACGTCGTCGACGACGCGATCGCCGGGTCCGACGCGATCGGCACCGCGCGCGTGCTCGCCGCCGCCGTGCAGCACCTCGCCGCGCAGGAACCCGTCGACCTCGTCGTCACCGGCATGGCCGGGCTCGACGGCCTCACCTCGCTGCTGCCGACGGCCCTCGCGACGCTGCTCGACCTGCCCGCGCTGCCGCTCGGCGCCGAGCTCACGGTCGACGCCGCGGCCCGCACCGTGCGCGTGCGCCGCAACCTCGACCACGCGACCGAGGTCCTCGAGGCGCCGCTGCCCGCCGTCGTGTCCGTGACGGACCAGGCCAACGAGCCGCGCTACCCAAACTTCAAGGGCATCATGGCCGCCCGCAAGAAGCCCGTCAGGACGCTCACGCTCGCCGACCTGGGCCTCGACGCGTCGGCCGTCGGTGCCGTGGGTGCGCGCACCGAGGTCGTCTCCGCGGCGGCCCGCCCGGCCCGCGACAACCGCGTGCTCGTCACCGACGACGGCGAGGCCGGCGTGAAGCTCGCGCGCTACCTCGTCGAGAACAAGCTCGTCTGAGCCTCCCGTCCGTACCGCCCGGACGCCCGGGCACCTCGCACCACCCGAGAATCGAGAACGCCGTGACCGGAACGACAGCGCCCGTCCTCGTCCTGCTCGACCACACGCCCGAGGGCGCGCTGCGCAGCCCCGTCCGCGAGATCGCGACGCTCGCCGCGTCCCTCGCCGACGGCGCCGGCGTGCACGGCGTGTGGCCCGCGGACACCGAGCCGTCGGCCGACGTCCTCGCCGAGCT
>NZ_JAAXOY010000199.1 GCF_012396155.1 Cellulomonas septica
GTCGCGGTCGAGGTCGACGCCGGGCGGGAGGTCGCCGTCGCTGGTCACGCCGACGCCGACGGTCCGGGCCGCCGCGTCGGGCGGCACGACCTCGACGCGCAGCGCGCGCACGAGCGGGAGGGACGGGACCGGGTCGAACGCCATGGTGGTCTCCTTCGCGGGTGGTGCTCCTGCAGTGCCCCTGCGCGCTCGTCAACCGGTCGGCCAGACGAGCGGGATGAGCCCGACGGCGACGACGAACCACGCCGCCGTCGTCGCGAGCCCGAGCTTCCAGTAGTCGCCGAACCGGTACCCCGCCGGGTTCATCACGATCATGTTGGCGGGCGTCGCGATCGGGGTCAGGAACGACGCCGCCCCCGCGACGGCGACGAGCATGAGGACGGGTGCGAGCGCGACGCCCGACTCCTGCGCCGCCGCGACGGCGATCGGCGTGACGATGAGGACCGTCGCGGTGTTGCTGACGACCTGCCCGAGGACGAGCGTGAGGGCGAACAGCGCGGCGAGCAGCAGTCGCGCGTCGCCGCCCGCGACGAGGTCGACGAGGTACCCCGCGACGAGGTCGGCCGCACCGCTCGTGCTGATCGCGGTCGACAGCGGGATGAGCCCGCCGACCAGCACGACCGTCTGCCACGACACCGCCCGGTACGCCTGCGCGGGCCGCACGACCCGCAGCAGCACCATCCCGACGGCGCCGACGAGCCCGGCGATCGCGGGCGGCACGAGGCCGCTCGCCAGCAGTGCGACGGTCACCGCCAGCACCGCGACCGCCCGCCACGCGGTCGCCCCGAGCGGCACGGACCGCCGCACCAGGTCGGGGTCGTCGACGACGAGCACGTCGTCCGAGCCGGACAGCGCCTCGACCGCCGGCCACGTCCCGTGCACGAGGATCATGTCGCCCTCGGCGAGCTCGGTCGTGCGCGCGCCGCGGGGTCGGCCGAGCCGCCGGACGGACAGCACCGTGACGTCGGCGTACCGCAGCCCGGGGAAGACGGGCCGCCCGACGAGCGCGTCCTTGTCGAGCACGTCGACGAACGACTTGAACAGGCCCGAGTACGACGCGGAGAACACGGGCGACACGGCGATGACGCCGTCGGCCCGGTCGACCTTGTCGAGCGCCTCGCGCAGCGACCCGGACGCGAACCCGGTGAGGGTCATGTTGACGATCTCGTGGGCGAGGTCCCGGAGCTCCACGGTCTCGACCTGCGCGGTGATGCCGCGCTGGGCGAGCTCGGCCACGGTCGCGTCGGCCAGCCGGTCGGCCAGCAGCCGCGTCGAGGAGGGCTGGGACAGCCCGGCCGAGACGACGACGATCGAGCGGTCGCTCATCGTGTCCTTCTTCCTGTACGTGTGCGAGGGGTGCTGCGAGGGGTGCTGCGGGGTTCCGGATGCCTCAACGCGCGACGGCGTCCGCTGCTTCCACGTCGTCCTCGGCGGTCCGGCCGGTCCAGCGGTCGGCGGCCGCGCCCGTGTGAGCGGCGGGCAGCGTGCCGGCGGCACGGGCGGCGGCGACGCGCTCGGCGTGCGACGGCGGGTTCGACGGCACGTGCGCGGGGCGGACGGCCTCGGCCTCGCGGCGCAGCACGGGCACGATCTCCTCGGCGAGGAGGTCGATCTGCTCGAGCACGGTCTTGAGCGGGAGGCCGGCGTGGTCGACGAGGAACATCTGCCGCTGGTAGTGGCCGACCTGCTCGAAGAACTTGCCGTACCGGTCGATGACCTGCTGCGGCGACCCGACGGTGAGGGGCGTCTGCTCGGTGAACTCCTCCATCGACGGGCCGTGGCCGTAGACGGGGGCGACGTCGAAGTAGGGGCGGAACTCGTCCCACGCCTTCTGCGAGTCCTTGCGGACGAACACCTGACCGCCGAGCCCGACGATCGCCTGGTCGGCCTGGCCGTGCCCGTGGTGCTCGAAGCGCTGACGGTAGAAGTTCACCATCTGCGCGGTGTGCTCCATGGGCCAGAAGATCGCGTTGTGCAGGAAGCCGTCGCCGTAGTACGCGGCCTGCTCGGCGATCTCGGGGGAGCGGATCGACGCGTGCCACACGAACGGCGCGACGCCGTCGAGCGGGCGCGGGGTCGAGGTGAAGCCCTGCAGCGGGGTGCGGAACTTGCCGGACCAGTCGACGACGTCCTCGGTCCACAGCTTGCGCAGCAGCGCGTAGTTCTCGATCGCGAGCGGGATGCCCTGGCGGATGTCCTGCCCGAACCACGGGTAGACGGGGCCGGTGTTGCCGCGGCCGAGCATGAGGTCCATGCGGCCGTCGGAGATGACCTGGAGCATCGCGTACTCCTCGGCCAGCCGGACGGGGTCGTTGGTCGTGATGAGGGTCGTCGCGGTCGACAGCACGATGTTCTTCGTGCGGCCCGCGAGGTAGCCGAGCATCGTCGTGGGCGACGACGGGACGAACGGCGGGTTGTGGTGCTCGCCGGTCGCGAAGACGTCGAGGCCGGCGGCGTCCGCGTGCTCGGCGAACGTGAGCATGTTCCGCACGCGCTCGGTGTCGTCCGGCGTGTGCCCGGTGGTCGGGTCGGTGGTGACGTCCCCGACGCTGAAGATCCCGAACTGCATGGTGCGCCTCGTTCCTGCTGCCTCGATCCGGGGGACCCGCCCTCCGGAGGTTCATGCGTTTGCATGTATCGTCGCGCTCAACCGACCGGCCCCGCGACCTATTCCCAGGGTGCCGTGCCGGTGCCGCCCACGACAGCGGGAGCGGCGCGCCGCGCCGGTCGGACGGCGTCGAAGGGCCCGTGCAGGGGTGCGCGGTTACGGTGGTACCTGGAAGGCATCCAGGGGTGGGGAGGGCCGGCGAGCGTGGCCGACGACCAGGTGAAGGTGCTCGTCGTCGAGGACGACGTCGACACCGCCCAATTCGTCCGGACCGTCCTGGAACGTCGCGGTGGCATGTCGGCCACGGTCGTGCACGACCCGATGTCGGCGCTCGCCGAGGTCGCGCAGCAGACGTTCGACGTGGTCCTGACGGACATCCAGATGCCCGGCATGAGCGGGCTCGAGCTTCTCGGCGAGCTGCGTTCACGCGCCCCCGGCGTGCCCGTCGCGGTCATGACCGCGTTCGCGAGCGTCGACTACGCCGTCGAGGCGCTGCGCCGCGACGCCGACGAGTTCCTCGTCAAGCCGGTCGGCGCGGCGATCCTCGTCGAGAAGGTGCGCGCGCTCGCGGCCGAGGGACGCAGCCGCCGCGACGCCGCCGGGCCGACCGAGACCGTGCTGGCCGTCGGCGCGCACCCCGACGACGTCGAGATCGGCGTCGGCGCGACGCTCGCCTCGCACCGCGCCGCGGGCGACACCGTCGTGGTCCTCACGCTGTCGGGCGGTGCGATCGGCGGCGAGGTCAACGCGCGCCGGCACGAGGCGCTCGCGGCGTCCGCCGTCATCGGCGCGCGGCTCTACCTGCACGACTTCGAGGACACCCGCCTCGACCCCGCGGGCGGCCTCATCACGACGATCGAGGAGACGATCCGCGAGGTCTCGCCGACGATCGTCTACACGCACTCGGTGCACGACCGGCACCAGGACCACCGCGCGGTGCACCAGGCCGTGCAGGTCGCCGCGCGGCGCGTCCCGTCGCTCGCGTGCTTCCAGAGCCCGTCGTCGACGGTCGACTTCCAGCCCGACACGTTCGTGCCGGTCGACGGGTTCGTCGAGACGAAGCTGCAGATGCTCGCGGCGTTCGAGTCGCAGGCGCACCGCGACTACATGGAGCCCGAGCTCGTGCGCGCCACCGCGCGGTACTGGTCGCGGTTCGGCACCGGCCGGTACGCCGAGCCGCTCGAGACCGTGCGGGTCGCGGCGATGATCTCCGGCTCCGGACGCGGCGGCGGGATCGCGGCCGCGGCGGCGCACGAGCCCGCGCCGCTGGCGCACGACGACACGGGAGGAACGCGATGACCAGGGTCCTCGTCACGGGGGCGGGCGGGCCCGCGGGCGTCGCGGTGATCCGCTCGCTGCAGCGGCGCGGCGACGTCGAGGTGTACGCCGCCGACATGGACCGGTGGGCCAGCGCGATCTACCTCGTCCCGGCGGACCGGCGACGCCTCGTCCCGGCGGGTCGTGCGCCCGAGTTCGTCGACGTCGTGCGGGCGATGTGCCGCGAGGACGGGATCGACGTGCTCTACCCGACGGTCGACGTCGAGCTGCCGCGGCTGGCCGCCGCGCGGGACGACCTCGCCGCCGACGGCACGCTGCTCGCGTCGCCCACGCTCGCGACGATCGAGACGTGCCTCGACAAGCTCGCGCTCGCGCGGGCCTGCGCGCGCACCGTCCGCGTGCCGCGCACCGAGCTCGTCGGGACGCCGGAGGCGACGTCGGGCTGGGAGTTCCCGGTCATCGTGAAGCCGCGGCGCGGCGCCGGGTCGCGCGGGGTCCGGACGGTGTTCACGGCCGCCGAGCTCGACGCCGTGCACGCCGAGGAGGACCTGCTGGTGCAGGAGATGCTGCCCGGCGACGAGTACTCGGTCGACGTCCTCGCCGGGCCCGACGGGCAGGTGATCGCCGCCGTCCCGCGCGCCCGCCTGCGCGTCGACTCGGGCGTCGCGGTCGCGGGGGTGACCGTGCGCGACGACGAGCTCGTCGCGACCGCGTCGGCCGTCGCCCGCGCGGTCGGGCTCACGAGCGTCGCCAACGTCCAGCTCAAGCGCGACGCCGACGGCACACCGGCGCTGCTCGAGGTCAACCCGCGGTTCCCGGGCGCGATGCCGCTCACGATCGCCGCGGGCGTCGACATGCCGTCGCTCACCCTCGACGCCGTGCTCGGCCGACCGGTCCCCGAGCGGGTCGACTTCGCCGAGATCGCCAACGTCCGCTACCTCGAGGACGTGTTCCTGCCGGTCGACGAGGTGCTGCCCGCGCCCGACGCCGCGCACGTGCCGACCGGCGCGGACGTCCCCGGCGCATGACGGGCGGCCCGTCGCTGCGCGGCGACCACCACGTGCACTCCGCGTTCTCGGACGACGCGGTGAGCACGCCCGCCGAGAACCTCGCGGCCGCCCGTGCCGCAGGGCTCGACACCGTCCGGATGGTCGACCACGTGCGCGTCTCGACCACGTACGTGCCCGACTTCCTCGCGGTCGTGCGCGGACTGCCAGCCGTCGACGGCCTGCGCGTCCTCACGGGCGTCGAGGCGAAGATCCTCGACGCCGACGGCGGGATCGACGCGCCGCCCGAGGTGCTCGCGGGGCTCGGCGGGCCCGACGGCGCCGACCGGGTGCTGCTCGCCGACCACCAGTACCCCGGGCCCGACGGGCCGTGGAGCCCGCGCGTCGTCGTCGAGCACCTCGCGTC
>NZ_JAAXOY010000002.1 GCF_012396155.1 Cellulomonas septica
CCCCGGCTCGTGGGGCACCGCGGGCGGTGCCGCCACCGGCGCACCCGCAGGTCCGGGCGCGGGCGCCCCCTTCGGCAAGCGCACCGACGCACCGGCCGCCGGCGCGACGCGCCTCGACGACCTGGACGAGGACGACGACGAGGACGACGAGGACGACGACGAGCGCCCCCGCCACCCGTACACGTGGCTGCACCTGATCGTGCTCGCGCTCGTCGCGTTCGTGCTCGGCTTCCTCATCGTGCTGCTGCTCAACAACGCCCGCGGCGAGGAGCCCGCTGCGAACGCGGCCGCGCCGGCGGACGCCGCCCACGTGAGCGCCCCGCTCACCACCTGACCGCACCACCCGAGGAGTTCCGTGCCCGCGACCGAACGAGCCGTCGAGCTCGCCGTGGCGGCGGCCCGCGCCGCCTCCGACCTCAAGGCGCAGGAGATCATCGCGCTCGACGTCAGCGAGCAGCTCGTGCTGACCGACGTGTTCCTGATCGCGTCCGGCACCAACGAGCGGCAGGTCGGCGCGATCGTCGACGCCGTCGAGGAGGCGATGTTCCACCTCGGCAGCAAGCCCGTGCGCCGCGAGGGCAAGGGCCAGGGCCGCTGGGTCCTGATCGACTTCGGCGACGTCGTCGTGCACGTCCAGCACGCCGAGGACCGCGTCTACTACGCCCTCGAGCGGCTCTGGAAGGACTGCCCGCTCATCGAGCTCCCCGCCGACGTGCACGGCGAGGGCAGCGAGGCGTGACCGCCGGACGCGTGCTGCTGTGGCGGCACGGGCGCACCGCCCACAACGCCTCCGCGCGCCTGCAGGGCCAGGTCGACATCCCGCTCGACGAGGTCGGCCGTTGGCAGGCCCGCACCGCCGCCGCCCGGATGATCGCCCGGCACGAGCCGACGCGCATCGTCACGTCGGACCTCAGCCGTGCGCACGACACCGCCGCCTTCCTCGCGCGCTCCGCGGGCCTCGAGCTCCTCGTGGACCCGCGCCTGCGCGAGCGCGGATTCGGCATCTGGGAGGGCCTCACGGGCGACGAGATCGTCGCGTCCTGGCCCCAGGAGTTCGCCGTCTGGCGGGCCGGGGGAGAGCCCGAGGGCGTCGGCGCCGAGACGCGCGCCGAGGTCGCCGACCGGGTCGCCGTCGCCGTCGCCGAGCACGCCGCCGCGCTCGGCCCTGCGGACACGCTCGTGATCGTGTCCCACGGCTCCGCGATCAGCTCGACCGTCGGCCGCCTGCTCGGCCTGGGGGACCGGCTGCACGCCTTCGCCGGGATGCTCAACGCGCACTGGACCGAGCTCGTCGCGACCACGCTGGACGGCGTGCCGGGCTGGCGGCTCACCGGCTACAACCTCGGACCGACCGACGCGTCGACCGACTGGAACTCCGGCCCGGACCGCCGCGAGTCCGGTGCCGACGCCGAGACCCGCGACCCCGATTAGGAGATCGCCCGGGGTTCGTCCTAGACTCTCCGAGCGCCCGCAAGGGTGTGGGACCCGCTTCGGTGGGTTCGGAACGGGGCTGTGGCGCAGCTGGTAGCGCACCTGCATGGCATGCAGGGGGTCAGGGGTTCGAGTCCCCTCAGCTCCACCGAAGTAGCAGGTCAGAGGCCACGTCGGGATCCTGGAAACAGGAGCCGGACGCGGCCTCTGGCTCATTCACGGACACTGATCGGTTCGGCACCGGCCGGACCGCCCCCATGCTCGCTCCCGTCGCGCATCGGAGCAGTGGCGCAGACCTGGTCGCAGGGACATCACGGTGACGTCCATGGCCGAGCGGACCCTCACCATCCGCGCGCTGGCGCGCCGGGACGCCAGGGCGTCTGACGAGAGGGCCGAGCTCGGTAGCAGGCTCACCCGTGGGGGTGCCTTGCCCGTGGACGACGGACAAGGCCAGGTTCGCGTCCTTCAGCTCGGCCCGACGTCGTCCGCGCTGGCGGGTGAGCACGCGGTGGTCGCGAGCGCAGCGCCGATGATGCGCAGCGCGACCACCGCGGCCCGTTCCCCGCGTTCGCCGCGTGGGGCGTCACACATGGTGCCCTCCACGCGGCGAACGCCCCCGGGTCGACGCCCTCCGCGCCGGAACCGGAGCTTCGCACGTCCGTCGTCCCGTGACTTGATCGTCGTCGAACTGGCCCGACCGCGGTGCGCGCCTCACGTCGCTCGACTACTGAGTCGTCCATGTCCGATCACTCCTCACCTCGTGGGTGGCGTCGGCGTACGCGACGCTGTCCTCCAGGTCGCCACAGCGTGCGACGAGGAGAGCGTCGGGATCCAGTCGCGCGGGTCCCGACCGGCGATCTGTCACACGTTCGTCATGAACGCGTCATCGAGTCGACCGGTGGTACGGGTGCGCCCGGTCCGGCAGTCTGACCCGCTCGCTGGGCGACGCGGTGGGCGGGGCGGGGCCGGACGCATGCACGAGCACCCACCGGTGAGGCTGCGGAACGAGACGGCGCGTGCCACTGTGGACGGGCGTGTCGAGCGGGTGGCGCGCCCGATGCGACCTCTCCGGAAAGCCATGGCTCAGCTGATCGAGGACTACGGCCTGATCGGGGACCTGCACACCGCTGCGCTGGTGGGACGCGACGGCTCGGTCGACTGGATGTGCCTGCCACGGTTCGACTCACCCGCGTGCTTCGCGTCCCTCCTCGGCAACGAGGACGCCGGGTTCTGGCGGGTGGCGCCCACCGGAGGGGGTCTCGCGACCCGCCGGCGGTACCTGCCGGACACGCTCGTGCTGGAGTCCGAGTGGGACACCCCCGAGGGCACCGTCCGCGTGACGGACGCGATGCCCCCCCGAGGCGACGCGGCCGACGTCGTCCGAGTGGTCGAGGGTGTGCGGGGGCGCGTCCCGATGACCATGGCGCTGCGACTGCGGTTCGACTACGGCCGGGTCGTCCCGTGGGTCCAGCAGCTCGGCGGGGACCTCGCCGCGATGGCGGGACCGGACGCCGCCTGGCTGCGCACGCCTGCGCGGCTCGAGGGCCGGAACCTCACGACTTACGCCGAGTTCACGGTCGCCGCGGGTGAGCGGGTGCCGTTCGTCCTCACGTACAAGCCGTCGCACGAGCGGCGTCCCGAGCCGGTGGACCCGGAGCGCGCCCTCGACGAGACCGTCCGCTTCTGGCGCGAGTGGGTCGGTCAGGTGCGGTACGAGGGCGGCTGGCGCGACGCGGTCGTCCGCTCGCTGCTGACGGTCAAGGCGCTGACCTACGCCCCGACGGGGGGCATCGCCGCGGCGGCGACGACCTCGCTGCCGGAGCAGCTCGGCGGACCCCGCAACTGGGACTACCGGTTCTGCTGGCTGCGGGACGCGACGTTCGTGCTGCAGGCGCTGCTCGGCACCGGGTTCGTCGCCGAGGCGAAGGCGTGGCGCGAGTGGCTCCTGCGGGCAGTCGCGGGCGACCCTGCCGACCTCCAGATCATGTACGGCCTCGACGGTGCGCGCCGCCTCCCCGAGCTCACCCTCGACTGGTTGGGCGGGTACGAGGAGTCCCGTCCGGTCCGGATCGGCAACGCAGCGGCAGGCCAGCTCCAGCTCGACGTGTGGGGAGAGGTCCTCGACTCGCTGCACCTCGCCAGGGACGCGGGCATCGAGAGCGTCGAGAGCGCCTGGGAGCTGCAGCGCGCCCTGCTCGACTTCCTCGAGGGGCACTGGGACACGCCGGACAACGGTCTGTGGGAGATGCGCGGCCCGCGCCGGCACTTCGTGCACTCGAAGGTCCTGGCGTGGGCGGGCCTGGACCGCGCGGTGCGGGCCGTGCAGGACCACGGTCTCGCCGGACCTGTGGACCGGTGGCGCGCGCTGCGGCACGACATCCACGCCGACATCTGCGCCCGCGGCTACGACGCGGAGCGCGGCACCTTCACGCAGTACTACGGCGCCGACGTCGTCGACGCCTCGCTCCTCCTGATCCCGCAGACCGGCTTCCTGCCGTGGGACGACCCCCGCGTGGTCGGGACCGTGCGGGCGGTCGAGCAGGACCTCTTCAAGGACGGCTTCGTGCTGCGCTACGACCCGGGCGCCGACGGCTCGGTCGACGGTCTGCCCGGCGACGAGGGCGCCTTCGTCGCCTGCACCTTCTGGTTCGCCGACGCGTTGCACGGCATCGGTCGCCGGCGCGATGCGCGGGAGGTCTTCCAACGCCTGCTCGACCTGCGGAGCGACCTCGGCCTCCTCAGCGAGGAGTACGACACCCGGGCCGGGCGGCAGGTCGGCAACACACCGCAGGCCTACTCGCACGTGGGACTCATCAACACGGCACGGCATCTCAGCCAGGCGCATCCGGCGACCAGGCCCCGCGGCGGGACGAGAGGGAGGTGAAGGGGGTGCGTGCTCTCACCGTCGTACCCCGGCAGGCGCACAGCCTCGAGGTCACCGACGTCGACGACGTCGAACCCGGCCCCGACGAGTTGCTGGTGGACGCCGTCGCCGTGGGCGTGTGTGGCACCGACCGCGAGATCGCGACGGGGGACTACGGGTGGGCACCACCCGGACGCGACCGCCTCGTGATCGGCCACGAGTCCCTGGGGGAGGTCCGGTACGCGCCCGACGGGAGCGACTTCGCGGCGGGAGACCTCGTGGTCGGCGTCGTGCGTCGGCCCGACCCGGTGCCGTGCGGTGCGTGTGCCCACGGGCAGTTCGACATGTGCCGCAACGGCCGCTACACCGAGCGAGGGATCAAGCAGATCGACGGCTACGCGAGCGAGCGGTGGACCGTCGAGACGCAGTACGCGGTGCGGCTCGACCGCGGTTTGCGCGACGTCGGCGTGCTGATGGAACCCACCACCGTGGTCGCGAAGGCGTGGGACCAGGTGCAGCGCGTCGGCGAGCGCGCCTGGTTCGAGCCCCGGACGGCGCTGGTCACGGGCGCAGGCCCGATCGGGCTGCTCGCGGCACTCCTGGGTGTCCAGCGCGGCCTCGAGGTCCACGTCCTCGACCGCGTCACCGACGGGCCCAAACCGCAGCTGGTGGCGGACCTCGATGCGACCTACCACCACGACGGCCTCGAGGACGCCGTGGCCGCAGCGCAGCCGGACATTGTCATCGAGGCCACCGGCGTCGGTGCACTCGTCTTCGGTGCCATCGCCGCGACCGCCTCCTTCGGCATCACGTGCCTCACCGGCGTCTCGCCCGCAGGACGACGGCTGACGATCGACGCCGGCCAGCTCAACCGCGAGCTCGTGCTCGAGAACGACGCCGTGGTGGGTTCCGTGAACGCCAACCTCGACCACTACCGGGCGGCGGCCGACGCGCTCGCGCGCGCGGACCACGACTGGCTCGCCCGGCTCGTCACCCGACGCGTCCCGCTCGAGCGCTACGCCGAGGCGTTCGAACGTCGCGACGACGACGTCAAGGTGGTCCTCACGTTCGACGGCGGCGCACCGTGACAGGGCAGCACCCACAGGCGGCCGCGGGCCGTCCGGCGCGCGTGGTGATCGTCGGCGGCGGCTTCGGAGGCCTGCGGGTCGCACGCGGCCTGCGAGGCGTCGCCGCCCAGGTCGTCGTGGTGGACCGCCGCAACCACCACCTCTTCCAGCCGTTGCTCTATCAGGTGGCGACAGGTCTCCTGCCCGGCGGCGACATCGCACCAGCGCTGCGTGACGTCCTGGCGGACCAGCGCAACGCCCGCATCGTGCTCGGCGAGGTCACGGCGGTCGACGCGGACGGCCGTGCGGTCGAGGTCACGACCGCGGACGGCACGAACCGACGGATCGGCTACGACCACCTCGTCCTGGCGGCGGGCACGACGCCGAGCTACTTCGGCCACGACGACTGGCGGGGGACCGCTCCGCCGATGAAGACGCTCCAGGACGCCCTGTCGCTGCGCGACCGCCTCCTGCGCGCGTTCGAGGCAGCAGCCGTCACCCACGGCGACGAGCGCCGGGCGTGGATGACGTTCGTGGTGGTCGGTGCCGGTCCGACGGGTGTCGAGCTCGCGGGACAGCTGTCAGCGCTCGCTCGGCGCACGCTGCGCCGTGAGTTCCACGAGCTCGACACCGACGACGTGCGGATCGTGCTCGCCGACGGCGGTGACGCCGTGCTCTCACCGTTCGCGCAGCCGCTGCGCGAGCACACCGCCCGCGCGATGGCCGAGCTGGGCGTCGAGGTCCAGCTCGGGCGTCGGGCTTCCGGCGTCGACGAGACCGGGGTGACGTTCGGCGCGGGCGCCGACTCCGACGGCCCGGCACGGATCGAGGCGCGAACCGTCGTGTGGGCCGCGGGCGTCCGTCCCGTTCCTCTCGCTGTGCAGGTCGCGCGCGACACGGGCACCTCGAGCGATCGGGGTGGCCGCCTGAAGGTCGAGTCCGACTGCACGCTCCCGGGGCACCCCGAGATCTTCGCGATTGGCGACATGGTCGACCTCGACGACCTGCCCGGCATCGCCGAACCCGCGATCCAGGAGGGCAAGTACGTCGCACGCGTGATCCGGCACCGGCTTGGCGAAGGGTCGGACCCGGGACGGTTCCGGTACCGCGACCTGGGGACGATGGCGACCATCAGCCCGCTCGACGCGGTCGCCGACATCCGGGGGATGCACCTGACCGGAGTGCTCGGCAAGCTGGCGTGGGCGGGGGTGCACATCGCCTTCCTCGTCGGCTGGCCCAACCGGGCGGCCACCCTGGCGCACTGGGCGTGGGTGCTCACCACCGGGGGACGCCAGCATCAGGTGATCCTGCGCGGTCGCGCGGGTCGTGCCCGGCGCGGAGGGACCCCCGCCACGTGACGGCCGCACGGCTCGCCCTCGGCTACGCCGTCGTCGAACTTCTGGGCATCCTGCTCGCGCTCGTGAGCCGGCGGCTTCGCCACCTCCCGGTCAGCGATCGTCGCGTCGCAGACGCGGGGTCACCGGTTGCCCGTGCAGGTTCGGGTGCACAGTCCTCAGCATCTGGTCATGGTGGTCTTCCTCATCAGGACGGCAATCTTCCTCGGCTCTGCAGCCCTCGGGCTGTGGGCCGCATCCCTGCTGCTGGACGACTTCGCCCTCACCGTCTCGGGGTTCCTCGTGGCGCTGCTGGTCTTCGTCGTCGCTCAGTGGATCCTGTCTCCGCTCATCCTCAAGCTGGCCGTGCGGTACGCAGACGCCTTCGTCGGCGGTGTCGGCCTCGTCTCGACGTTCGTCGCGCTGTGGGTCGCGACGCTCGTCGGTGACGGCCTCACCATCCAGGGCGTCTCGACGTGGATCCTCGCCACGCTCATCGTGTGGCTCGTCACCGCGATCTGCACCGCGATCCTCCCGTTGATCTTCCTCCGCAACCGCGCCCACGCGACGGGGAAGAAGAAGTTCGCCGCATGAGTCACGAGGGCGGACGGACCCGACAGTGACGGGTCCGGCCTGACCTGCCTCGCCGAGCCGTCGACCACCCGCCGCCTGTCGGAGGTCACGCGCGGATGTCGCGGCGGCGGTATCCCGCGACGCCCACCATCGATGCGGTCGCCGCGACGGCCACCATCACAGTGGACGCGAGCCACCCCGGCTCGGTGACGGGCACGGGGGCCAGGTGGGCGAACGGGGACAGGTTCCCGACCCACGCGGGGGCGCCGACGCTGTCCGCGAGCACCAGCCACAGGAAGCCGCCGGCGGCGGGCAGAGCGCCGATGAGCGCGACCGCCCGCGGCAGCCAGCCGAGGGCGAGGACCGCGAAGCCGGCGGACAGCAGCACGATCGGGAGCACGTTGAGCGCGCCGCCCACCGAGTCGGAGAGGCTGAGGTCGGCGCCGACCGCCGCGCAGCCCCACCAGGTGCTGAGGCCCGCGACCAGGGTCAGGACGAGGGCGCCGCCGGCCGCGACGGCTGTCTCCGCGGCCAGCAGGTGGGTCCGCGTGACCGGTGCGGCGAGCAGCGGGGTCAGGCGGCGCGCCTCCTCGTCGGCGGCGAGAGTCGCGAGGCGGATCGCGGCGAACGCGCCCGCCGGGACCGCGAGCAGCGCGAACAGCGTCGCGGCGTAGCCCTCGACCGTCCCGAGCGTGAAGCCGGCCTGTGCGGCCATCTGCGCGAACTGCGGGTTCTCCGCCAGGAAGTCGGTCATCGATCGGGCGATCAGCCCGACGAGCAGGAAGTAGGCCCCGACCCCGAGGCTCCAGCCGACGAGAGCGCGCAGGGCGCGACGGACGGCGAAGGTCGTCACCGAGCCGAGCAGGGCGGTGCGCGGGGTGCGGACAGTCGCCGACCGAAGGAGCGCGCCCTGGACGTCGCGACGGCCCGAGGCCCGGGCGGCGGCGGCCAGCAGGACGGCCGCTGTGACGATCAGCACGGCCAGGGGTGCAGCGCGGTCGGCGTCGAAGGGCCTGCTCAGCCCCATCAGCCCGAACGGGGAGAACCACCGCAGGCCGGCCAGCACGTCCACGCCGTCGCCGACCATGCGCGCGCCGAACGTCACGAGCAGCACCGCCGTGGCGGCGCCCGCCGCCGCTGAGCGGCTCGGGTACACCTGGGCGGTCAGGCCGCCGAGCGCCACGAAGAAGACGCCGACAGCCGTCAGGCCGCCGCCGTGCAGCAGCGAACCCGTGACGTCCGCGCCCGCGGCCACCATCGCGAGGGCGGTCGCGGTGCCGGCGACGAGCGGGACCACGCTCAGCACAGCGAGGTGGCTCAGCACCGCCTCGCGCAAGGTCGCCCGCCCCGCCAGCAGCAGGTTCCAGCGGCCCGCGTCCTCCTCGCCGCGCGTGGTCCTGGTCGCGGCCAGCAGCGACCAGAGTCCCAGCAGGACGGCCAGGGCGGTCCCCGTGCGCCACACGGTGAACCCGCCTGCTTCGTCCAGCGCCACGGGCTCACCGAAGAGGGTGCGGATCGCGGGGTTGGACGCGAGGGCTTCCAGCGCCGCCAGGTCCAGGCCTTGGCTCGTGTACGTGCCGACGACGACGGCGGACATCCCCGCGCAGATGCCGCTGACGACCAGGCCGCCGCGGTAGACCTGGTGGGCGGCGTGGCGCGTCAGCACACCCCAGGGCCGCGGCTCTGCCCCGAGGGCGGCACGTCGCGTGATCGCGACGGTCGGCGTGCTCACCGCGTCACGTCCTGTCCGTAGTACGCGAGGAAGATCTCCTCGAGGCTCGGCTCACTCACCGCGAGCGTCTGGACCTCGGCGTCGGCGAGCATCCGCAGAGCCGCGCCGGGTGGGCCGTTCAAGGTGAACCGGACACCCGCCGCCCCGTCGTGCTGCTGGCTGGACACGTCGCAGATCCCGACGGTTCCGCTGAGGTCCGGCGGCGGGCCGGCGAAGGTCGCGCTGACCTCGGTGCGGTGCAGGCGGCGCAGCTCGCCGACGGAGGCGACCTCGACGAGGACGCCCGCGCGCAGGATGCCCACCCGGTCGCAGACCGCCTCGACCTCGGCGAGCTGGTGGGAGCTGAGGAACACCGCCTGACCGCGTTCGCGCGCGGCCGACACGGCCTGGCGGAACTCACGTTCCATCAGCGGGTCCAGTCCGCTGGTCGGCTCGTCGAGGACCAGCAGCGGCGCGCGCGTCGCGAACGCGGCGACGAGAGCCACCTTCTGCCGGTTGCCGGTCGAGTACGTCCCCGCGGGCTTCGACACGTCCAGGGCGAACCGTTCGACGAGCTCTGCGCGGTACGCGACGTCGACGCCGGGACCGAGCCGCCCGAGCAGGTCGAGCACCTCAGCGCCCGACATCCGTGGCCACAGCGCGACGTCTGCCGGCACGTGAGCGAGGAGGCGGTGCGCCGCGGCGACATCCCGCGCGTCGAGATCGAAGACGCGAGCCTGCCCCGATGTGGGACGCGCCAGGCCCAGGACCATCCGGATCGTCGTGGACTTCCCGGCGCCGTTCGGGCCGAGGAACCCGAACACCTCGCCGGGTGCGACCTCCAGGGTGAGGTCGTCGACGGCCAGCAGCCGGCCGTATCGCTTGGACAAGCTCTCGGTGCGCAGGGCAGGCACGCCCATCGGGACCTCCACGGTTCGACAGCACGGACACCACTGCCGACCAGGCTTCCCGGCGCACCTGTTGGTGACGCTACTCCTGGCCTCGCTCGCCCGGAAGCAGCGAACGCGCTCGCTGACCGGTGGCCGAGAAACAGCGCACGACGATGGCAATTGACCGATCGGTCAATTCCTCCGTACGGTGGACGCATGCCGGCAGACACTCGGGGGCGACTGGTCACCATCGCGCGGGACCTCGTGCACCGGTCGACCTATGCCGACGTGGGCGTCGAAGACGTGTGCAGAGCGGCAGGAGTCAACAAGGGGAGCCTCTACCACTTCTTCCCCTCGAAGCGCGCGCTGGGGCTCGCCGTCCTGGAACGCAACTGGAGCCTGATGGACGCCCTCCTCGACGAGGCCTTCGCGCTCGAAGTTCCGCCGCTCGAGCGGCTGGACCGCTTCCTGTCGGCCTACACGTCGATGATGCGCACGATGGAGGGCCGGCTCGGCGCCGTCCCGGGGTGCCCGATCGGCAACCTCGCGGTCGAGCTCTCCGCGCTCGACCCGGAGATGCGCACGCGAATCGCCGAGCTGATGGACACCTGGACGGTGCGCATCGAGTCCCTCGTTCGTGATGGTCAGGCGCGCGGCGACATCGATCGCGACCTGGACCCGACGGCGGCCGCGAGAAGCGTGGTCGCGAGCATCCAGGGCTTCAGCGTGCTCGCGAAATCCGCGGACGACGCGGACGTGCTCGACGCCCTGCCGCCCCTGATGCGGCGGTTGCTGCCCGCGCCCCGCTGACGCCCGGACGCGCGGCCGTGCATGCTCGTGCGCACCCGCACTTGACCGTTCAGTCAACTCCACGAGAGGAACGACCGTGACCACCGACACGCAGCACTCGCTCTCCCGCTACCGGTTTGACGACCTGCGCACGAGAGACATCGTCGCCGACATGCGCTACCTGCCGACCGACCCGGCACCGGGCGACGTCATCCCGCGGTTCGACCTGCCGACGCTCGACGGTCACCGGTTCGACAGCCACGACCTCGGCGACAAGCCCGTGCTCCTGGTCTTCGGGTCGCAGACCTGTCCGGTCACCCGCAGCGCGTTGCCGCCGCTCAACGACCTGCACGAGCGCTACGGCGACCGGGTGCGGTTCGTCCTGGTGCAGACCCGCGAGGCGCACCCAGGAGAGCTCCTGCCGCAGCCCCGCTCCGACGCGGAGAAGGCGGCGCACGCGGCATCCATGCGCGACGACCTGCGCGTGACCTACGAGGTCGCGGTCGACGACATCGACGGCACCCTGCACCGGTCCGTCGGCCCGAAGCCCAACTCCGCCTACGTGCTGCGTCCCGATGGGGTCGTCACCGCGCGCGTGCACTGGGCCAACGACACCGCCGCGGTGCGCGCGAGCATCGAGGACGCCCTCGGCGGGCCCGGCGTGCGCGTCCGCCGCGGCCGGTCGGTGCTCCCGCTGCTGGCGGCCGTCGGGCACCTGCCCGACGTGGTCCGCCGCGCCGGCTCCAAGGCCGAGCGGGACGTCTGGAAGGCCGCACCGCCCCTGGCGCTGCTCGGTCGCGCGACCCGGCTCCTGAGCCCGCTGGCGACCGACCGACGAGGACCGGCGGCAACGGTGGGACTTGCCGTGCTCGTCCTGGCCGTCGTCGCCGCGGTGATCGCGGTGTCCTCACGCGCCGCCGGCGCGTAGGAGGCGTGCCGACGGGAGTGACGACCGGCCCCGCTCAGGTGCGTCGTCTACTCCTCCGACACCGCGGAGGGGCGGAGCGGTCGCCGTCCCGCGTCACCCGGCGATCGGACGCACGGACGTCGCAGGGTCGTCGGTCACCGCGGTGACGAGTGTTCTGCTCCCGTACGTCGCGGACTGCACGAGCAGCTCGACAGAAGCGTCGGAGGACGCACTGAGGCTGAAGACCGCGGCCGCCTGCGGCTCGCCGCCGAGGACCACGGTGCGTCCGCCCTCGACGACGACCGCCGTGACGGAGCCGCCGGGCAGGGAGAGGAACACGACGTCGCTGACGTCGCTCTCGTTGCGGACGGTGCCCAGGACGATCCCGGGCTGGCCCTCGCCTGGCACGAGCACGCGGACGTCGGAGAAGACGAGACGGCCGAGCCGCTGCTGCGGGCCGGACGTCGTCGCCGCGTGCTCGCCGTGGACCGGCGCGCAGCCGACGAGCGCAAGGACGACGACGAGGGTGGCACGGGCTGCGGCGCCCGCGGCGGTACGCGGGAAGCGGCGGGCCCGCCGGCCGTCAACCACGGTCGCTCCTCGGCTCGGCACCGTCGGGCTCGCCGTCGAACAGGCTGTCCGCGCCGACCATCTCGAGCATGTCGTGCACGCACGGAGAGCACGTGGCCATCCGCACGCTCAGCCCCTGCTCGTGGCCGATCCGGCTGCACTGGATGACGAACGACAGCCCGGACGCGTCGATGAACGTCACGTCCTCGGCATCGAGGACCACGGGCACATGGCGGCGAAGGGACGCGGCGAGAGCAGAGCTCGCCTGAGGCCGCAGGCCCTGGTCGATCTCACCGCTGAGCCGGACCACGGTGACGTCGGCGAGGCACGTCGCGCTGATCGAGCCGTGCGCACCAGAGCGCAGGGCGCTCATGCGACGCCGCCGCGCCGGCGGTGCCGTGGGGCGACCGATCGCCGGCCCGCCGTCGTGTCCGTGTCCATCGCCGTGCTCCTCGCCTCGCCTCGCGTCTGGCCGACGTGTGCCGGCCCGCTGCTGGGACTCCGCCAGGGTGCGACCTCGGGTGGCAACGGATCCACTCATGGGCGCCCCGTGGGGCGATCCGTCACACGTTTGTCATGTCGGCGTCACGGATCTGCGGTGGGGGCGACGCTGGCGTAGTCGTCGCGCGCGACGTCGCCCGACGAAAGGCCCCGGTCGGTCGGCACCTCGACCGGGTCGCCACCGCTGGTCAGGCGGACCTCGGGTCTGCCCGACGCCTCCGTGACCGTCCACACCAGCTGCGCGACGGCCAGCAGCTGGTCGCTGCCCGAGGTCTCGACGAAGTCGTGGCTCACGTCGACGACGACGACCTCGTCGTCGGTCTCGGCCGAGCGCACGGAGTCCACCGCGACCGCGCTGCGGAGCCCCGCACGGGTCTCGTCCCGCGACGGTCCCGCGCTGAGCGCCTCGACGGCGTCCTCCAGGGTGGCGCTCGTCGACGGCCGCCGGACGGCTTCAAGACGGTCGTCCCGCACCAGATAGAGGGTGGTCGCACCGGGTCCGCTGGTGCTGGGCGAAGCGGGGCTCGCCTGCGTGGGCACCGGGACGTCGATCGCGACGGGCGCACGCTGGGGCGACACGCCGCACGCGGCGAGAAGAGCCGCGACGACGACGGTGACGAGCGCGCTTCGGCGGATCACGTGTCCTCCCTCGTCGGCAGGACGAGGGCGAACCGGGCGCCGCCGTGCGGGCTGTCCTCGACCCACACCCGGCCCCCGAGGAGGCGCACGTGCCGGACGACGAGAGCAAGTCCCAGGCCGACACCGTGCACGTGCCCGCGGTCGGTCCCCGGTCCACGGGTGAACCGCTCGAAGATCCGTTCGCGGTCCTCGGCTGCGACGCCGGGCCCCGCATCGTCGACCCAGACCACGGCGTCGTCCCCGGACCGGGTCACGGTGACCGACCGCAGCCCTCGGCCGTGATGCTCCGCGTTGTCGACCAGGTTGGCGATCACGCGCTCGAGGCGTCGCTTGTCGACCATGACCGTCGCTCGCGACGCTTCCGGTTCGACCACGAGCCGGTCGCGCACGTCGGGTGGCAGCGCCTTGCGGACCAGCTCCGCGAGCACGACCGGGACGAACGTCGCATCGGCGTCCCCGGCGTCGGAGCGCGACATCTCCAGCAGGTCCTGGACGAGGCGCGAGAACCGCTCGACCTCCGCCTGCAGCAGGGCGAGCGCCTCCCGCCCGTCTTCATCCAGGCGGTCCCGCTCGGCCTCCACGAGCGACACCGCGGTCAGCATGGTGGTCAACGGGCTGCGCAGCTCGTGCGCGACGTCGGTGGCGAACCTGGCATCCGCCCGGACGCGACGCTCGAGAGCGGCGGCCGTCGTGTTGAAGGACCGCGCGATGCGGACGAGCTCGGGGTCGCCACCCGGGTCGATGCGGGCACGCGTGTCGCCGGAGGCGACCCGTGCCGCCGCGTCGGAGAGCCGGGACAACGGGCGAAGCGCGGGCCGGGTCAGCCACCAGCCGGGCGCGAGCGCGACCAACGGGGTCAGGGCGACGGCCGTGACGAGCACGGTGCCCAGGACGCGAAGGGTGCGCGAGAGCTCGTCGAGCGGCAGCACGGTGAAGTAGGCACCGCGCGGCAGAGGGACCCCGATCACCAGCACCGTGCGGCCGCTCACGGAGATGCGCTGGCGCGACGGCTGGCCGTCGTCCAGGACCGCTCGCCGGAGCCCGGCGGGGAGCAGGGTGCGCCCCACGTCGAGCGACGTGGTGAACCAGCCACCGTCGTGCGCGAGCAACGCGGTCGCGCCGCTCTCGCGCGGCGCACGGGCCAGGGCGTCGGCGGGCGCCAGGCCGTCGGTCTCGAGCGCGCGCTGCACCGTCGCCGCGTTCGCCGCCGCCTGCACCTGCCCCGACCGCTCACGCTCGAGGAGCAGGAACCCCGACACCGCGAGCCACACAGCCACCGCCATGGCGGCTGACAGCAGGAACGCGAGCGCGCTGAACGCCAGGGCGGCGCGTCCTCGCATGCTGCGCCACCGCGCCAGCCGCGGCGACGACGAGTCGTCGACGGCGGTGCCCGTGCCGAGATCCGTCATGCGCCCAGCCGGTAGCCCATGCCGCGCACGGTCAGGACGACGGCGGGGGCGCTGGGGTCGGGCTCGACCTTCTTGCGCAGCCGCCCGACGTGCACGTCCACGAGGCGGGCGTCGCCGAAGTAGTCGTAGCCCCAGAGCCGTTCCAGGAGCTCCTCCCGGCTCACCACCCGGCCGGGAACGGCCGCGAGCTCGCACAGCAGCCCGAACTCCGTCTTGGTCAGCTCGACGGGCACGCCGTCGCGATGGACGAGTCCCGCGCTCGTGTCGATCGTCAGGTCGCCCACCTGCACGGGCTCGCGGGCCGCGGTGCCTGCCGAGCGCCGCAGGAGCGCCCGGATCCGAGCTGAGAGCTCCTTGGCCACGAACGGCTTGGTGACGTAGTCGTCGGCTCCCGCCTCCAGCCCACCGACCACGTCGTGGCTGTCGGCTCGGGCGGTCACCATGATGATCGGCGCGTCGCTCGTCCGGCGGATCTCCCGGCACACGTCCAGCCCGTCGCGGCCGGGCAGCATGAGGTCCAGGAGCACGACGTCGAACACGCGGCGGCTCAGCAGGTCGAGGCCCTCCTCGCCGCTGGCGGCCGCGGCGAACGCGAAGCCGTCGGCGGTGAGCGCGAGCTCGACGACGCGGCGGATCCGGGCGTCGTCCTCGATCAGCAGCACCGTGCGTCTCATCCCGGCAGTCTGACCGTCGGCCGGCCCTCGGTCACGTCGACGGCCCCGCGCGTCGTCAGCAGGAGCTTCGGATCTCACGCGAGGTCGGTGCACGCGCGGACCACCGCGAAGGTCGTCCGCACGGCGGTCTGCCCGCCCGGCACCGCGCCGGTCGCCGCACCGTCCTCGGACATCCCCGGCTCCCACACCTCGAGCGTGTAGATCCCGGTGTCCAGCGCGAGCGTGAAGCCGAACGGGCCCACGAGTCCGTTCGCGCCGGCCGTGGTGTACCCCTCGTCCACCACAGCGTCGCCTGACGTGACGCGCCACCGCAGCGTCCCCTCGAACGCGGTACCCGACCCGCGCACGTCGACGTCCGGGCCGGCGACGACCGCACCGGGTCGAGGAGCGTCGACGACGACGCCCACGGCCGACGAGCCGGTCGCTGGCGCGGAGGGCTCGAGGGTCGCACGCCCGAGGGGAACGCTGGTCGCGGTCCCCGGTGCCGTGGGAGCCGACAGGGCCGGAGCGCTGGGCGCACGTGCTCCTGTCGCGGGCGGGGCGAGAGACGACGTGGCGTCCGAGGCCGGCGCCGGCGCGGGTGCGGAGGGCGAGGTCTGCGTCGAGACCAGCGTGCCGCGCCTCTCCGGCTCGAGCGGGTCGGCATCCGGCGGCGTGCAGCCGCCGAGGATCGCGGTGACCGCAAGGGCAGCCGTGAGGAGCTGTACGCCCCGCTCACGGTGCGGCGGACGGACGGGCTGGTCGTGGCGCATGAGGACCTCCGATCGGCGCCGGCGGCCGCGGGGTGCGGCCGGACGGTACGCACGTGGACTGCGGTCCCACCGTGAGTGGCGCGGGTGTCGAGCTTCCACCGCAGAAGGCGACGCCAACGTCCGGCGTCACGTGTTCGTCATGCTCACGACACGTCGGCGCCCCCGCTGATGACGGAGGTGCGACGAACGACAGGAGGCCTGGGGTGGCTCAGTCCGAGTCGCGGACCGCGCGCGACTCGATGTCGTCGAGGACCTCGTCGGCCGCCTCCGGGCTCACGTCGCCCGCACTCCGAGCGTCGACCACCAGGTCACGCTCGACCTCGGCGGCACGGCGCAGGAGGTCGTCGAGCGTATTCTCGTCGCGGGAACCGTCAGGAACAGCGGCGCGGGCGTCCACCAGCGCGTCCTGTGCTGCCAGATAGCCCTCGTACTGCACCGTCACCGCGCGCCGCGCGGCGTCCGGCACGTCGGCCGAGAGCGAGCCGTCGCGCAGGGCGGTGAGAGCGGCGTCGGTCGCACGACGACGCAGCGCGCGAGCCTCCGCGGCGACGTCCGCCTCGGTGCCGACGCGCAGCCACGTCACGAGCGGCGCAAGTGTCAGTCCCTGCACGACGAGGGTGGCGAGCACCGCGACCAGCCCCACGAACACGATCGTGTGCCGGTCGGGGAAGTCCGCACCGGCCGCCGTCGAAGCCGGGACGGCGAGCGCGGTCGCGACCGTCACGACGCCACGCATCCCCGCCCACGACGCGACCACGCCCTCGCGCGGGCCGAGCGCCGACGCGTCCGTCGGGTCGGGCCACAGTCGCGTGAACCTCGTCGTGGGCATGATCCACACGAATCGCACGGCCACGAGCACGACGACGACGAGCGCGGCGAGCCCGACGGTCGCGCCGTCGATCTGCTCCTCCTCCAGCACCGCCGTGAGCTCGAAGCCGATGAAGACGAACACGAGGCTGGTGACGATGTAGTCGGCGTAACGCCACACGGCGCGTCCGAGCAGCCAACCGCCGGACGTGATCGCCCGGTGCCCGTAGGTGCGCAGGTACAGCCCGAGCGCCAGGACCGCGAGGACGCCCGAGCCTCCGAGATGCTCCGCGAGCAGGTAGACGACGAATGGCGCAGCGAGCGTCACGGTCGTCTCCGGTGCCGCGAGGTGCAGGCGGGCGAGGGCAGCGCGGGTGACCACCCCGAACGCGAGCCCGAGAGCGACGCCGAGCCCGACGGCGAGGAGCAGGTCGACCCCGAGACCGGACGCGGAGAACTCACCGGCGACGACGGCCGCGACCGCCACGTTGTACATCACCAGCGCGGTCGCGTCGTTGAACATGCCCTCACCCTCGAGGACGGTGACGAGGCGTCCCGGCAGCCGCAGCCGCCGCGCGACAGCCGTCGCCGCGACCGGGTCGGGCGGGGCCACCACCGCCCCGAGCACCGCAGCCGGACCCCACGGGAGGCCCGCCGCGTGCGCCACGAGGGCGACCACCGCTGCCGTCACGACTGTCAGGCCGACGGCGAGGAAGGCGATCGGACGGACGTTCTGCCGGAAGTCGCGAGCGGTCGCCCGCTGCGTCGCCGCGAACAGCAGCGGTGGCAGCACGAGTGGGAGGATGACGTCGGGCTCGATGCGCGGCGAGGGCACGGCCGGCACCAGCGGCACGAGGAGCCCGAAGACGGTGAGCAGGACGGGCAGCGGGACGCGCAGGCGGTCGGCGAGCGGCGTGAGCGCCACCACGCCGGCCAGCAGCACGGCGACGACGACGGCGGACATCGGAACCTCCGGGGCCGGACGACGTGAAGCGCGAGACGGCTCCATGGCACCACGGGCCAGGCGCACCCGGACGGGCGACGTGAACCGGCGGCTGAGCGGTCGCAGGGGTAGCCTCGCCCGCGGAACCGGGCCGGACAACACGAGGGACACCGCGATGGAGCTTCACCTGCCGTCGCAGCCCCGGGCTGCGCGGCTGGGGCGTCGGTGGGTCCTCGAGCGCCTGCCCGCGGGCACAGACGTGCACGCGGTCCAGGTGATCGAGCTTCTCGTCAGCGAAGTCGTCACCAACGCGGTGAAGTACGGACGCGCGCCCGAGGGCCTGCGACTCGTGATGGAGCGGGAGCATCGAGCGATCACCGTGGCCGTGAGCGACGCGAACCCCACGCCGCCGCACGTCGTCGACCCACCGCCCACCACCGCCGGCGGACGCGGTGTCCTCCTGGTGGACCGGCTCGCCGACGCGTGGGGCGTGACGCACGACGCGGGCGTGAAGACCGTCTGGTTCCGCGTCGCCCTCGACACCGCGCGCCGGTGAGCGTGCCCTGCCGCTCGGTCGTGCGCGCTCAGCGGTCGTCGGGCTCGAGCGCCTCCCCGTCGCCGACCGCGCTCGTCGGGATCACGCTCAGCGTGCCGTCCGTCTCCAGGACGACGCGAGCGACCTGGTCGAACCCGCCGACGCCGCTGCCGCGCACCGCCTGCCGGACTTCGGCGACGGTGAGCCGCTGGGCGGACATCGCGTCCCGGTCGAGCGTTCCGTCGCGCAGGACGGTCGTAGGCCCGGCCGTCACCACCGAACGACCCGGCCCGACGTGCGACGTCGTCCATGAGACGGTGAGCTGCAGGACCACCAGCACGAGGAACGCCGTGACGCCCTCGGTCCAGGAGACGTCGGAGCTCAGCAGGATCGTGGCGAGGGTCGACCCGAGCGCGACGGTGACCACCAGGTCGAAGGCGTTGAGCTTGGCCAGCGTGCGCTTGCCCGACACCCGCAGCACGAGGACGAGCGCGAGGTAGGAAGCGGCGCCGACGACGACCACGCGCAGCACGTCGCCCCACGTGTCGAACCACATCGGCGTCTCCTCTCCTCACCGCCACCACTGTGCGTCGCGCGCGGGCGACCAGCCATTCGTGGGCTCCGAGGGAACCCGCGAGAGCGTGGAGGAGGACTCGACGCGTTCGCCGAGCGTGTGGACGACGACGACGTCGGGCCCCCAAGGGACGAGGTCGTCGACCCGGTCCTGGAGCTCGCCGACGGGGGGCAGCGCTCCCGGGCTGCGGACCTCGACGACCAGGTCGGTGCCTTGCCAGAAGACGCCCTCGACGTCGACGTCCTCGCCGGTGCTCGCCCACTCCTCCGCGGCGGCCGCGGTCTGGCTCAGCCAGAGCTGGGCGAGCGTCGCCTGGACGGTGTTCGCCGCCATCGGCAGCGTCACCAGCACGACGGCGACGACGAGCACCACGTACGCCCGCCGGGGGCGCGCCAGCCCCAGTCGGCTGCGCTCCCGTCGGGCGGCGCGCACGTATCCGGCAGTGGTGAGGACGATCGTCGTGGCGGTGACCAGCGCGACCGCGTTCGACCCGAACAGCAGCAGCGCACCGGCGGCCAGCGAGGGGGACCCTTCGCCGAGGCAGACGCCGACGACGCCGAGCGGTGGGACCAGCGAGATCGCGATGGCGATGCCCGGCAGCACGTCGCCGAGGTCGCGGCGCGTGATCGCGAGCGCGCCGGCGAGGCCGGTGGCGAACGCAGCGACGAGGTCGCCGAGCCCTGGCGACGTCCGGCCCGTGACCTGGGAGTT
Source organism: Cellulomonas septica (assembly GCF_012396155.1). Lineage (GTDB taxonomy): Bacteria > Actinomycetota > Actinomycetes > Actinomycetales > Cellulomonadaceae > Cellulomonas > Cellulomonas septica. The sequence goes on from NZ_JAAXOY010000002.1 coordinate 19,681, forward strand.
GGTGAGCACGTCGGTCGTCGACGGCAGCGCGAGGGTGGCGGCCAACCCGAGGGCGACCACCACCGCCGTCCCGCCGAGCACGTAGACCACCGAACGCCAGACCCGGCGCGGTGCAAGAGTCACGATGCCGAGACCGATGCCCAGGATCGGCGTAGCCAGAGGCGCGACGATCATGGCGCCGATGACGGTCGCGGTGGAGTCGGTGACGACACCCGCGACGGCGATGAGGCCCGAGAGGACGAGCATCGACCAGAACCCGGAGCGCTTGGCGGCGGTGTCGCCGCTGTCGAGGTCGAGCCGTTCGGCGACCTCGCCGAGCGTGCGGCGCTGGTTCGTCGGGAGCAGCGCCTGGGCAAGACGCCGGACGCCCGTCCTGGACCCCTCTCCCCGTGGCTCCATGGCCCTCTCCGCTCGGTCCGCCGACGTCGTCCCGGTGTCGCGAGCATGACACTCGCACATGATCGAGGTCACAGCGCGTGATCCGGAGCGGGCGCGTGTCGCGCCCGCGCTCGACCTGCGCCGCGGCTGACTTCCCGGACGAACGGGACGGAGCCGGCGTGCTCGTCGAGAAAACGTCTGGCAACCTCGACCGTGGACGGCCACGTCGTCGTGGCCTCCAGGAGTGCACCGACTCGGGGGCGGAGCGCGGATGGGCGACAGACGAACGGGTCACGGCCCGCGGCGCGACGTCCGGGGGCGTCGACGCTGGGCGGTCCTGGCCGCGCTCGCGCTCGTGCTCCCGACCCTCGTCGTCGCGGCGCTCCCCGCGGCGGCAGCCGACTGGGGGATTCAGAAGGTCGAGGTGAGCTCCGGGCCGTACCAGCCGGGCGACCAGGTCCAGTGGGTCGTGACGGTGTCGTGCTCGGACCCGAACGCGTCGCCGTGCACGAACGCGGTGCTGACCGACCCGTTGCCGGACGGCATCGAGCTGGTGAGCGCCTCGATCCAGAGCGGGCCGCCGGGCGGCACGATCACGGCGGACACCGGCACCGATACCGTGACCTACACCAACCCGAGCGTGCCGAACGGCGCACAGGCGCAGATCGTGATCACGGCGCAGATCGCCGACGACATCTCGTTCGACCAGAGCGGCGTGCCGATCACGAACACGGCCACGGTCACCGCGGACAACGCGGCGCAGCAGTCGGCGAGCGACGCCGTCACCCCGACGGTGCCGCTGCAGATCAGCTCGAGCACGACCAAGGAGATCGCGCCGCCGGGTGCGGTCGCGAGGCCGGGGACACCGGCGACGATCACGCTGGGCAGCACGAACACGTCGAACGACGCCGTCGACACCCTCGTGATCCAGGACCCCGTCGACCCGACGGCGGACCCGAACCCGTTCACGTACCTCGAGTACGACAGCATCGGCACCGTCGTGCTCCCGCCGAACGCCGACAACGTGATCGAGGAGTACTGGGACGGCGCGGAGTGGCTCCCGCTCGACGCGGCCGTCGACCCCGCCGACGTGCAGGGGGTGCGCTACACGTTCAGCGGCGACATCCAGCCCGGCGCCACGGCGAGCGTGCCTGTCAACGTGGTGCAGAGCGATGCGGTCACCGAGCTCACGGCGCAGACGACGGTCGCCAACGACACGTCATCGGTCGTCACCCATCCGACCGGCGGCACCTCGACGCCGACCACCGCGGACGACACCTACGTCATCACGCCGCCGAACAACAGTGTCACGGCCCGCAAGAGCTTCGACCCGTCGACCGTCAGCGCGGGGGAGCCGACGACCGTGACGATCGGGGCGACCAACGACGGCGACCCGACGACGTCGATGTCGATCACCGAGCCGTCCCCCGGCACGCCGAGCCCGTTCGAGGGCGACAACCCGCTGACGTTCGTCGGGTTCGGACCGTCCGGGGACGGCACCGGCGTGCAGTGGCCGGCGGACGCGGACGCGGCCAGCGTGACGTTCACTTGCGCCGAGGGCCCGACCCTGACGCTCGACGCGACGGCGCCGGACACGCTCCCGAACCCGCCGCCCGGCTGCACAATTGTCGGGTTCACGGTCGAGTTCACGGGCGACATCGTGACGGGCGGCGACGCGTCGGTCCCGTTCGTGGCCGACACCGACCCGGACCAGGTCGTCGAGGACGTCACCCACCCGAACGAGATCACCGCGGACATCCCGAACGCGACCGGCACCGCGTCGGCGGACCTGGTGACGCTCACCGACCGCCTCGCCACGCAGACGACCAAGAACATCTCGCCGTCGATCATCCCGGCCTTCCCCGGGCAGACCGTCCTCGTCCAGCTGCCCAGCCAGCTCCTGCCGTTCGGACCGGACGGCTCGACGACCGACGCCGAGGACGTCGTCATCCAGGACCCGACGGACCCCACGAACCCGGGCCCCTTCTGGGGCGACTTCACGGCCACCGCGGTGCGCTCGACCGACGTCCCCCCGGGCGCGACGCTGACCATCAGCTACTGGGACGGCACCGCATGGGTCACCGATCCCGACTGCGGCACGTTCACCGGCCCGACCACCGTCAGCTGCGACCTGCCTCCTGACGCGCAGGGCGTGCAGTTCGCGTACCACTCGGACGCCGGGTTCCCCCCGGGCGAGAACTTCCAGCCGAACTTCTTGGCGACGTACGACGGCCCTCCCGACCAGGACGCCCCGCTGACGAACTGCGGCGCCTCGAGCGCGTCGACGGCAGCCGTCGGCGCCACGCCACCCGCCGAGGGTTGCGCGGCCGTCGACCCGTTCCCCGTCGACCCCGATCCGGGTGACCTCGACTTCATCGACAAGACGTTCCTCGGCGCCGATCCCGTCACCGTCCGCGCGCGCACCGAGGACCAGGTCACCGCGCAGCTCACCTGGTCGACGAACGGGTTCGTCGGGGTGCAGTCGATGGTGCTCAGCGACATCGCCGACCCCGCGACGACGACGATCGCCCAGTCGTTCTACGACGCGTTCGACCTGGTCCGCGTCGAGGCGGTCGACCCCGCCGTCGACCCCCTGATCCCGTACGACGCCATCACGGGGGTGGAGCTGTTCGTCGGCGGCGCGTGGGTGGACGCGGCGGGCGACCCGTGCAGCGTCGCCGCGCCCTGCGACGGGTCCTTCCCCGGGTACACCCTCACGGCCGACGAGCGGGAGGACGCGACCGCGGTCAGGCTCACGTACGTCGAGTCGCCGACCCGCGGCACGGTGGACCCGACCGCACCGCAGCCGGGCGAGGGCGTCGCGCGCTCGACCCAGGCCGACGGCCGGCACCTGAACCTGACGTTCCAGGTGCGCGACGAGCGGCGCAGCGACGGCTCACCCGTGCTCGGGTCGACCAACGGGACGATCTACAACGTCCCGACGGACCCCGGGCTCGTTGACGACACCGCGCGCGGCACGGCGACGTTCGGTGACAACGAGTACACCGACACCGATGCGGACGACGTGCTGATCCTCGACCAGCCGATCAACGTCGGGATCGACAAGACCTGGACCGGCGGCCCTCTGTCGGTGCCGCCCGAGGGCACCCCGGCCGACGCCTACCCGTCGACGACTGTCCAGGTCACGGCCACGAACAACTCCGTCGCGCGCGTCGACACCATGCGGATCGCGGAGCCTTCCGCGCCGGACCCCGGCGGGGTCGTCGAGGTCGGGGCGGCGCCCGGTACGTCCCCGTTCGACGTGTTCACGCTGACGGGCATCTCCGTCGTCCCCCCGGCGGGGACCGCCCCCGTGGGGGACCCCGACTTCCCGGACGGGGGAGTCACCGTCGTCCTGACGTCCGTCGGGGGAACGACCGCCGAGCTCACCGAAGCTGAGGCGGAGGCCCTGACGGCTGCCGAGCTCGCGGACGTCGTCGGCGTCGAGGCCCGGTTCGACGGCCGGATCACGTCGGGGGCGCAGGGCGTGCTCGACCTGACGCTGCTGCTCCGCGAGTTCGACCGCTACGACCCGACCACCCGCGTGAACGTCGCGGACTACTCGCCGGTGCCGAACAGCGCCGGTGCCGAGGTGGCCGACCCCGGCGGCACGCCCGGCAGCCAGGACCCGCAAGCGTGGGACGACGCCACGATGGAGCTCGACGACGCGGAGATCAGCATGGTCGTCGGCAAGTCGTTCACCCCGGCGACGGTCGTCGAGCCGGGCTCGGACGCGGAGGACAACCCGACCTCCGTCCTGGCCCTCACCGGCCAGCCGACCGGGCCGTCGCGTGCGGTGAGCATGACGCTGGTCGACGTCGACGGCAGCTTCTGGAACCAGTACGACCTCGTCGGCTTCGACGCCTCGACGCTGACGGCGCCGATCGACCGGGTGCGGGTCGACGCGTACACGGGCGGCACGTACGACCCGGGCACGGACACGTTCGTCGGCGGCACCTGGACGAACGGCACGCCCGGGACCACGTTCTCGCTCCCGGCCGGGGTCGCCGCCGCCGACGTGACCGGCGTGCGGTTCACCTTCACGCGGTCCGACGGGGCGATCTGGGAGAACCCCGCCAACCCGACCCAGGCCGTGAACCTCGAGGTGCAGGTGCGTGACACCCTGCGCTCGGACCCCGCGACGCCGGTGCCGACGGACCTCGCGGGCAACCTCGCGGCGCCGGGGGAGACCGCGGCCGGCCTCGCGACGAACGACGTCGACGGCACCGTGACCGGGGCGGACCTGGTCGTGAACCCGGACGACCCGACGGGCCCGCTCGTGCCGGTCAGCGCCGACGAGACGGCGCAGGCGACGATCACCTACGCGCACGCCACCAACGCCGTGCAGGTCGTCAAGACCTTCGCAGGCGTCGTGACGGGCGGGACTCAGCCGCCCGACGCGGTGTTCCCGATGGCGATCGCCGTGACGAACACCGGCAACCGGCCGATCTTCGACCTCGACGTGGTCGACGACCCCATGCCTGCCGACGCCGACGGAGCACAGCTCCGGCTCGCGGAGGGCGTCGACGACCCCTTCAGCTACGCGCTGACCGGGGCGGCGCCCACACCGCCGAACGGAGACCCGCTGCCCACGACCGACGCCGGCACGGACGGCGACGTCACCGTGACGCAGGGCGGCGACCTCGAGAGCCTCGAGTTCACGATCCCCGACGACGCCGTGCTCGAGGTCGGCCAGACCTACACGATCACCGTGCTCGTCCAGTTCCGGGTCGGGCTGCCCGCGGGCACGGTCGTGCTCAATACGACCGGCGTGACCGGAGACCGGCCGTGGGACGGCTGCGCCACGCGCCTCGACCCCGCGACAGGGCAGTGCCAGGCGGACGCCGACGTGACCCCGATCCCGGCAGCGGTCCTCAGCCAGGCGAAGCTCGTCAAGGCGACAGCCGACGACGAGCTCGACGTCCTCGTCGACCCCGACGCACCGACGCCGCCCGCCGGCGGCTGCGTCCCGGACGCGGACGGCTTCTACGCCTACCCGTGCACGCCCGTGATCGCGCCCGGTCACGACGAGACGTGGCGGATCGTCGTGAACAACGTCGGCAACCTGCCGCTGAACAAGGTCGTCATCTACGACCGTCTCCCGATCCCGGGCGACACGGGCTCGTACGCGAGCTCCGCCCGCGGCTCGCAGTTCCGCCCGATCCTCGACCCGAACGTGCCGCCCCTCGCGGTCAACGTCCCCTCGGACGCGACCGTGACTTTCTGGTACTCCACGACGCAGAACTACTGCATGACGGACCTCACGGACCCCCTCAACGAGCCGTCGTGCCCGACCGACGACGCGACGACGGGCTGGGTGCAGCTCACGGGCTCGGAGACCGACGCCGTCTACGAGTCGATCGTGGCGTTGAAGGCCGTCATCAGCTTCCCGGAGAGTGACCCGTTCACCCCGGGCGAGTCCATCGCGCTCGAGGGTGCCACGACGACACCCGCCGAGGTGCCCGACACGGGCGGCCGGTCCATCGCGTGGAACTCGGCGGCCGCCTCCGGCGTCGTCGTGACGCCGCTGGGGGACCTCAACCTCCTGCCGACGGAGGGTACGAAGGTCGGCGTCGCCACCGCCAGCGGCCCGCTCGAGGTCACCAAGGAGGTCACGGGCGACGGCGCAGCGTACGCCCCGGACGCGTTCGACCTGTTCGTCCAGTGCACGTCGGCGGTGGGCACGTGGCAGGAGACCGTCCTCGACCCGATCCCGGTCACCGTGACACCCGGCACCCCGCTCACCGTGCTGAACCTCCCGTACGGCGCGCAGTGCACGATCACCGAGGACGGCAGCGACGGGCAGACCGAGCTGCTCGTCGGCACGGTGACGATCGAGAGCGAGACGGCGCCGACCCTCATCACGGCCGTCAACCGCTACGACCTCACGAGCCTCCAGCTGTCCAAGGCGGTCGAGAGCGAAGCGCTCGACCAGGACGGCGACCCCGTGCCGTTCGGCCCGTTCGAGGTCACCGTCGAGTGCCGCTTCCTCGGCCAGGACGTCTTCGCCGACGGCTACGACGCCGACGACCCGATGGTCCTCGAGCTCGACGACGGCGACACCGTCGCGCTGACCGGCCTCCCGGTCGGCGCGACCTGCACGGTCGCCGAGACTGGCACCGGCGGCGCCACCTCGGTCGCACTGTCGGTCCAGCAGGCGGGCGGTGACCCGGTCGTCACGGACGGCACGTCGACCGACGTCGTCCTCGGCGGCGAGGTGACGGGCGAGGCCGCCAACGACGTGGTCGCCACCAACACCTTCGGGGTCGGCGCGCTCGACCTCACGAAGGTCGTCGACGGAGCCGGGGCGCAGGCGTACGGCGACGGACCGTTCACGCTGGCCGTGACGTGCACGTTCGACGACGACGGAGACGGACCCAGCGCGCCTCGCACGGTCTACGACAGCACCGTGACCCTCGGTGACGGCGGGCCTCTCACGGCGCAGATCGCGAACCTCCCGACCGGCGCGCTGTGCACCGTGACCGAGACGGACGACGGCGGGGCCACGTCGACGGTGCTCGAACCGCCGTCGGGCCAGGTGACGATCGGCGACGGCACGACCGTCGCGGTGACCGCGACGAACACGTTCGACCTCGCCCCCGTGCGCGTGGTCAAGGAGATCGCCGGCGTCGGGATCGTCTACGCGCTGGGGCCGTTCACGGTCCACCTCGAGTGCACGTTCGAGGGCGAGGACGTGACGGTCCCCGGCGGTGCCGACCGCCTCGTCACGCGCTTCGCCGCGGTGACCTACGACGGGCTCCCGGTCGGCGCGGAGTGCAGCCTGACCGAGACCGACGCCCAGGGGGCGACCGAGGCGGTCGTCTCGCCCGATGCCCTCGTGGTCGGCGAGGACGCCGACGCCATCTTCACCGTCACGAACACGTTCGCGGTCGCCCCGCTCACCGTCGAGAAGGTCGTCGACGGCGCCGGGTCCGCTTACGGCACCGGGCCCTTCAGCGTCGAGCTGTCCTGCCAGTTCCAGGGGCGGTCGATCACCGTGCCCGGCCGCGACGTCCGCGAGGTCGTGCCGGGGACACCCGTCGTCTTCCGCGGCCTGCCTGTCGGTGCCGAGTGCACCGTGTCCGAGACGGACGACGGCGGGGCGACCTCGACGTCCATCGAACCCAGCCCGGTGGTCATCGGCCAGGACGGCGAGACTCTCGTCACCGTGACGAACACGTTCGACGTCGGGCAGGTCGTCGTCGACAAGCGCCTCGTCGGCGAAGGGGCGGGCGCTCACCAGGGCGACACCTACGTCGTCGACCTCGCATGCACCCTCGCGACGGCGGCAGGGCCGACCTCCGTGACGCTCGTCGGAGGATCGACTCGTCTCCTGTCGGCCGCCGGCGGCTGGACCGCGGTCTACCCCACGGTCCCGCAGGGGGCGCAGTGCACCCTGACGGAGGTCGACGACGGCGGCGCCGACGACGTGACCTACAGCGTCGCCGGCAGGACCGGCCCGTCCGCGACGTTCCTCGTCCCCAGCGGCGCCTCCGTGAGCGTCACGCTCACGGTCACCAACACCTGGAGCGACGTCCTGGCGACGACGGGCGACGACAGCGGGCGGGTCGCGGTCGTCGCTGCCGTGCTGCTGGTCAGCGGGCTGCTCCTGCTCGCGCTGCGCCGCCGGAACCGTCCACGTCGTGGGCCCGGGCCAGGAGTGTGGTGACGCTCGAGCTGACCGGCGGTGCGCAGGGCGCTAGACCGCCTTCCATGACCTCACGTCGTCGCGACCTCGGACGACGCGTCCGAGCACCCCGTCCTCCTCGGCGCACGCCCGACCGACGACGCACGCGAGCACGAGCGCGAAGCTGACCGCGAACAGCCAGCCGATGTAGGCGAAGACGAGGCCGAGCACGCCGAACTGCCTCGCGCCGGAGACCAGGACGATCGGCAGGTAGAGGGTGCCCGCGATGCTGAGGACGCCCAGCAGGAACGCGCTCATCAGACCGGAGAAGGCCAGGACCCGGACGGAGACCTGCGCCCGGAGCAGCGCCCAGGGGACGAACGTCCAGACGACCCCCCAGATCACGAGGCGGACGAGGAAGTCCCAGAGCGCCGGCAGCGGGACGCCCTCCGTCGCCTGACGTGTCAGCTCGAGCAACCCGATCGCCACGATCACCGCGAGGACGGTGGCCGGCCAGCGCCACGCGGAACGCAAGCCGGGGCGCTTGACCTGCCACACCTTGGCATACATGCGTTCGAGCGCCCGGGAGTACGACGTCGCACCGATCAGCGCCACGAGAAGGCCGAGCACGCCAACGCTGGAGCCCACCGACGCGTCGGTGGAGACGCTGCCGGCCAGCGACTCGCGGGTCGCGTCGGAGAGCCCCAGGCTGTCGGCCATGAACGACCCGAAGCCCTCTCGATCGGGCTTGAGGGCCGCGGTCACGATCATCACCGGGACGAGCGACACGAACGCCTGTGCGGCGAGGGTCATCGCACGGTCGAACGGTTCGATCGCGACGAAGCCGACGTAGACCCGCTCGATCAGCGCACCGGAGGACGTCCGGCGGAGCCGGGCGGCGACGCGGCGGCTCCGCAGGAGCGCTCGATCCATCACGGTGCTCACGCGTGTCGCCGCTCCAGAGCGTCGCGCTCCCACAGCAGCCCGCCGCGGAGGCCACGGTGTGGCGCGGCCGTGGGCGACGGGCCGTGTTCCTGCAGGCCGACCGCATCCATGTCGCCGAACATAGGCGTGGTGGCGGCGCTGCGCACGCCTCACCGATGCCAGGTGCCGCTGTCGGCCGTCACGGGCGCCACCAGCCCCGAGCTCAGCGCTGCGGCCCGTGTCGCCACCAGTCCCACGCGACGCCCCGTCCGCTCGAGGTCCAGGTCGGTCTGGCGGGTGTCGCCTCGACGCTGGGGGCGCGACGGCGGCGAAGGACGTCCCTCGGCGTCTCGCCTCGCTCGGAGTGCCACGTCCGCCCACCTGCCGCACGGACCATGAGCTCGTAGTCGCCGCCCCGCTCCGTGCACCGAGCGATCGCGACGACGTGCGCCTCGGTCTTCGTCGAGAACGGTCCGGCGACCTCGAGGGTCACGCGCGAGCGCGCCCCGGCCGGGGGGAGGAAGAGCACGCCGAACTCCGCGGCCGGCTCTGACATCGTTCTCTCCCTGCAGTCGGACGACTCTGCTGCGGGTCTGGCCGCGACCGCCGTCATCCGGCGGTCGGGCCCTCGCCTCCTAGGTGACGGCGCCGTCCACGCCGACCTCGACCGGTGAGCGCCGCTCACGGTCCTCGGCCGGGTCGCTCCGCCTGCCCGTCGGGGCCTCCCCGTCGCCCCACGGGGCCGCGCCCGCTGTCGCGTCGCCCGCGTCGACCGGGTACCAGTCCGTGAGGACGGGGTCGTCCGTGTCGAGCCACGCGCCGGCTCCCTCGTTCGGCTCGGTCGCGACGACGCCGATGACGAAGTCGTCGCCGTGCTCCTCGATCCCGGCGCGCACCCCCTGGTCGAGCGCCTCGCGGGCGTAGCGCCGGCGAAGGGTCAGCGGGTCGCGCGCGAGATCCTTCGCCCAGGCGACCATCACGAGGATGACCACCACCGCGAACGGAAGGGCCGAGACCATCATGAGGTTCTGCAGGCTCGAGAGCGCCAGCTGACCTCCGCCGACCAGGAGGACCGCAGCGATCGTCGCCAGCGCGACGCCCCACACGACGGTCGTGGATCGTCGCGGCGCCGGGTTGCCCTGCTCGGAGAGGCTCGCCATGACGATCGACGCCGAATCGGCGCTCGTGACGAAGAAGATCACGATCGAGACCATGGCGAGCACCGAGGTGACGGCGCCCAGCGGCAGCTCGTGCAGGACGGCGAACAGCATGTCCTGGCCGGACGCCGCGTCGCTGATCGCTGCGCCGGTCTGCTCGAGCCACATCGTGGTGCCGCCGAGGATCGTGAACCACACGAGGCACACGGCGCTCGGCACGACGATGACCGTCGTCACGAACTCGCGCAGCGTCCGCCCGCGACTGATCTTCGCGACGAACAGGCCGACGAACGGCGTCCATGACACCCACCACGTCCAGTAGTACGTGGTCCACGAGCTCATGAACGTCTGCGCCTCGGGCGACGTCGCGGCGGACTGCGCCATGAGGGTGGGCAGCTCACCGATGAACGTCATGAGAACGCCGGGGACGAGGTTGAGGATGAGGACGGTGGGACCGACGACGAGGACGAAGATCCCGAGCAGCCCGGCGAGCGCCATGTTGACGTTGGACAGCGCGCGGATGCCCCGCTTGAGCCCGGAGACGGCCGAGAGGATGAACGCCACCGCGAGCACCGCGATGATGCCCACGATGACGCCGTTCCCCAGGGGACCCACGCCGCCGACGATCTCGACGCCCCGGCCGATCTGCAGGGCGCCGATCCCGAGGGACACCGCCGTCCCGAAGAGGGTCACGACGATGGCGAAGACGTCGACGACCTTGCCGAGCGGGCCCTCGCTGCGCTTCCCGAAGATCGGCTCCAGCAGTGCTGACATCAGCGGCGTGCGTCCCTTGCGGTACGCCGCGTACGCGACCGCTCCGCCGACCAGCGCGTAGTACGCCCACGCGACCGGACCCCAGTGGAAGAGCGTCTGCGCGAGTGCGAGGTGCATGGCCCGGTCGCTGCCCGCCTCGGTCCGCGCGAACGCGGGCGGCAGGTCGAGGAAGAACGCCATCGGCTCCAGCGGACCGTAGAAGAGCAGGCCGATGCCGATGCCCGCCGAGAAGAGCATGGCGACCCACGAGACGGTGGAGAACGTCGGCTTCTCGCCGTCCTGGCCGAGCCGGACCGCACGGTGGCGGCCGAAGCCCAGCCACATCATGAACAGGAAGACTGTCACCGTCAGGACCCCGAAGAACCACCCGAAGTCGTGGGTGACGACGACGAACCCGGCGTCGGCCACGCGGGCCAGGCCGGCCGGTGAGAGCACTCCCCAGGCGATGACGCCGACGACGAGCGCCGCGGCGGTGGCGAAGACCGCGCGGTCGACGCCGAAGGTGCGATGCGTCCTCTCGACACCGATCCCGGGCAGCAGCGCCGGGTGCGGCGTCCCGACGGTGTCGGGGGAGGTCACCTCCTCGAGGATCCGAGCCGCGCGAGCCCGCTGCGCAGCCGTGCTGGTGGCGACCGATCCTCTGCTGGAACCGGTGCGATGGTCGCTCGTCACGGAGCTTGCCCTTCGTCGGTCGTCAAGAGACGGTCAAACACCGTACAGGACTTGCCGCGGGCACCGATCTCCGACCCCCTTCCTTCGCGCGGCTTCGACGCGAGCCCTACCCCTCGCTGCACTGGCGTTCCGCCGCAGCCGCGAAGTCAGGCACCGGGCGTCCCTCGGCCTCTTCCGGCGTCGTGGCGAGCCCGTTGCGCCGGATGTCCGCGATCAACCAGTCCATCTCCGCGATCTCGCGGCGTTGTGCCTCGCTGATCGACGCAGCGAGGCGGCACACCCGGACGTCGCTGATCCCCGCGCGCTCGGACCGGGTGATCGCGAGGGAGTGGTGCGGGATCATCGACGACATCCAGCCGGTGTCCTGCACGGTGACCTGGCTGCGGTCGAGGTAGATCCCGCCGCCGAGCAGCAGTGTGCTCACCACGACGACCGCGACGTTGCCTCGCGGGCTCGTGTACATCTGGCGCATCCACGCCAGCATGACGAGCCCCATCGCGCCCCCCATGGTCATCGCCATGAAGACACGGCTTTCGCTGAACCGCACGTGGTCCCACTGATACGTGGCGACGTACATCGCGGCGTACATGACGACCATCCCGGTCCAGATCATCGCGGCGAAGCGCAGGTAGGTGTTCCGAGTGCCATGGTCGTGCTCGATGTGCTGTGGCTGGCCGCCCGTGGGGCCGACGTCGGTGGTCACGGAAAGCTCCTTCGTGTCCTGGCACCCATCCCGCCGGCCTGCCTCCGGGTCGAGGGCACCGCTGTGCTGCACGAGTCCCGGCGCTCGACCGTCACCGGGGCGCCTGCGACGCCCGCGACGCACCGCAGGCCCGACTGCCGTGCTGCGCGACACGGCGGCTGCGAGAGGCCGCTCTCGTCGGCTCGTTCCTACACCCTGCGACGAGGGGTGCCTGGCGGCCAAGCGGTGCCGACCGCGGCGCGGTTCTGTCACACGATCGTCATGTTGGCGTCCGGCGAGTCGACGAGCGCGGAAGGCGTCGGGGAACGAGCCCCACGGCGCCGACGACAACCACGAGTTTGTGTCGGATGAACGTCATCGGGGTCGCTGGCGTTGTCGGACTGGGCGATGAGGTTCTCCTGGGCTTCGCTGAGCCTGGACACTTAATGGACACTTTGCGGCACCGAGAGGCCCCGAGAGTGGCCGATCCGGGGCCATAGGATGGTTCTACGACGCCCCTAGATCCCGGCGTCAGCCCAGGTCAGGCCGAAGGTCTCGGAGAAACGCCGAGACCCGCACGGCCTTCCGCATGCACTGCGGTACTTCAGGGGGTCAGGGGTTCGAGTCCCCTCAGCTCCACCGAAGTAGCAGGTCAGAGGCCGCGTCGGGATCCTGAGGACAGGGAGCCGGACGCGGCCACCGGTCTTTTTGGACATGTCCGGCATCAGCCTGGCAGCCCCACGCTCGGATGCTCTCGCCCCGCCCTGGGCGAAACCCCATCGTCAGTTGCTGCCCGCCCATGATCTGCCGATGTCGTGGGAGGGTCGGGCGGCGGCACGCGGTCGGTGGTCAGGAGCGATCGGGATCGAGGGCGCCCCGAAGGGTGCTCCGGGGCGTTGTGCGGTAGGACTGTCTGGTCGGCGTCCTCCCGTTCGGTCGAGCAGCGGACCAGCTCCTCGGAGCTGGAACATCCCGCTGCCGCTGAACCTCGGGGGCTCACATGCGCTCACAGCAGGCCGACAGGCCGGTGCCGTCCGACCTCGTCTCCGACGGGACGAGCTCCGAACGTGCGCAGCAGCTGCTCGAGGCGGTCCGCGGGGTGCTGCCGTTCGACGCGGCGTTCCTGGCCTTCGCCGACCCGCCCGAGGACTCGTACTACTCTCTCGTCAGCCTCGACCTCGACGACACCGCGGTGCAGTTTCTCTCGGGTCCGCAGATCGCGCTCGACATCCAGGCCACCGGCACGGACCGCCAGGGTCCGCCTGTCGGACCGTCCGACCTCCCGTACGCCGCCGAGGAGCTTCCGACGTGGGCCGAGTGCCTGATCCCTGCCGGGCTGCACGAGGGACTGGGTCTCGCGCTCTTCGCCCCTGGCGGGCGGCACGTCGGCCACCTCGCGGTGCTGTTCGAGAGCCGAAAGCCGCCGCCGCGAGCGACCCGACGTCGGCTCGTCGAGCTCGCGCCGATGCTCGCGGCCGCCCTCGACCCGATGCGCTCCCTGCTGGCCGGCGCGCGACTCGTCCGCGGTGCCACGGCTGGCGTGGTGCTCCGGGCCGACGGCGGATGCCAGGCGCTCCCTGGTCTGCCCGCGCACGCTCTCCTGCTTCCCGGTTCCGCGGTGAACGCGATCGCGAGGGCGCGGATCGGCGCGGGACAGGTCTACGCGTCGTTCCTCTGGCCGCTGGGTGGTGCGCACGCCCCTGACGGGCACGTCCGCGTGACGGTCATGGCAGCACCGGACGAGACGCTGCCAGGACCGACTGCCGTTGCGACGCTGTCGCCACCCGGCGACCTGCACGGCCTGACGCCTCGCGAGCTGGAGGTCCTGGGACTTCTCGTCGAGGGCTGCTCGAACCGGGAGATCGCGCGCACGCTCGTCGTCGCCCCCCGGACGGTGGCCGCCCACCTGGAGCACCTCCTCGTCAAACTCGGGACGCCGACCCGGACGCTCGCGGCGGTCCGCGCCGAGCGAGACGGCACCTACGTCCCTGCGGCGCCCTCGCCGACCGTCGAGCGCGTCGCGCTCGCGTCAGGGCGCCGGTAGGGAGGGCACGATGCGTTTTGCTCGCTTCGTCTACGCCGTGAAGAACAGCCTGTGGCTGATCCCGCTGCTGTGCGTCCTGGTGGGTGTGCTGATCGCCCTCGGCACCCTGTGGCTCGACGTCCGGTCCGGCTACTCGCTGATCTCGCAGACGGTGACGGGCACGCCCAGCGACGCGCAGACGACGTTGTCGCTGTTCGCCACCGTGGCCGCCTCGCTCACCACCCTCGTCCTGACCGTCACGCTGGTGGTCGTCCAGCTCGCGATGGGGCAGTTCTCGCCCCGGATCGTCGCGGCGCTGCTATCGGACCGGTTCAGCCAGCTCGCCATCGGCCTGTTCGCGGCGACGTTCGTCGTCGCGGTGCTGACGATCCGCGGGATCCGCGGCTCGGACTCGGGTGCCGTCCCTGGGCTGTCGGTCGTGGTGGCACACGCCCTGATGGTCGCCAGCCTGGTCGTGCTCATCCTGTTCGTGCACCGCTCGGGGCAGTCGATGCGGGCGACGGGACTGATCGACCTCGTCGGGGACCGCACGCGTGACCTGATCACGTCGACGTTCCCTGCGCCGCCCCGCGCGCTGACCCGAGCCGACCTCGACGCGGACGTCGTGGCGGCGCCGGAGCCGGGCAATGTCGTCCGGGTCGACCGTGCCGGGCTCGTCGCCGCCGCGCGTGACGCGCGCTGCGTGCTCGAGCTCGTTCCCGTGGTCGGCGACTTCGTCCCGGGCGGGGCTCCGCTGTTCCGCGTGCACGACGAGCCGGGGTCGGCGACGAGCGTCGAGCCTCCCGGGCGTCGCCTCCGCGCCCTGGACGTCGCCCGGATGGTCGTGGTCGGTCCCGAACGCGTGCACTCGGAGGACGCGTCCTACGGGCTGCGGAAGCTGGTGGACGTCGCCGAACGCTCGATCGCGCAGCCGTTCAGCGATCCGACGACGACCCTGCAGGCGCTGCACCGGCTGCACGACCTGCTGCGCCAGGTCGCCGCGCGCCCGCTGCCGTCCGGCGTGCACCGCGACGCGGACGGGGTGGTCCGGCTCGTCGAGCGGACGCTGTCCTGGGACGGCTACGTGCGGCTCGCGTTCGACGAGATCCGGCTCGCCGGTGTCTCGTCCCCGCAGGTGACCAGACGCCTGTGCGCGGCGCTGCAGGACCTCAAGCGCGTCGCCCCG
Source organism: Cellulomonas septica (assembly GCF_012396155.1). Lineage (GTDB taxonomy): Bacteria > Actinomycetota > Actinomycetes > Actinomycetales > Cellulomonadaceae > Cellulomonas > Cellulomonas septica. The sequence continues at coordinate 35,104 of NZ_JAAXOY010000002.1, forward strand.
CCGGAGCGTCAGGCCGCGCTCGACCGGCAGGTGCGGCTGCTCGCCGCAGGCGTGCGTCGCGCCTACGACGACGAGGAGGACGTGGCCGCCGCGCTCACGCCGGACAACGAGGGCATCGGGTCGGGCCCTGACGTGACGACGGCCGTCGTGCTGGACGGCCGCGCACCCGACGTGTCGCGCGCGACGCCTACCCGCCGCTCTGCCCGAGATTCGTGACGAGGTTGACCGCGACGGCGATGACGACGGTCCCGAAGAGGTAGGACAGCAGCGCGTGACCGAGGCCGACCTTGCGGATCCGCGTGGTCAGGAGCTGGTTGTCCGCCACCGCGAACGTCATCCCGACGGAGAACGCGAGGTACGCGAAGTCGCTGTAGGCGGGCGGCGCATCCCGGCCGAAGTCGATCCCACCGTCTCCACCCGCGTAGTACTCGCGCGCGTACTTCAGCGCGAAGACCGTGTTCACGAGGGCCCACGAGAGGACCACGACAAGGACGCACAGCAGCACGGTCGCGACCCCGGCAGGGTCCTGGGAATCGGCGCGGGCGAGGCCCTCCACCACGGCTCCCAGACTGACGACGGCCGCGCCCAGCACGGCCGCGTCCGTGACCCGGGTCCGGCCTTCCTCCTCCGCGAGACGCTTCGTCCCCTGCGCGTCGCGCGGCCAGCTGATCCGCCACACCCAGACGAGCAGGGCGCCGGACGCGACGGCCCAGCCGGTCAGCACCGCGATGCCCGGGACGCCGAGGACCGCGGTCGTCGCGGTCGCGACGATCCCCGCGCCGAGGCAGACCAGGACCCGGCGCCAGGACAGGATCGTCGGCGACGGTCGTCCCGCGTCGGCTGCGGCGCTCGCGTGCGCGGTGCTCATCGGCGACCCCCGCGGGCGGACGTCCGGTGCCGGGCGCGGGGGAGAGGTCGAGCTCCGCGTCGGGACGGACGGCGGCCGGTCGCTCGACTCCTCACGCGCCCGGCCGGAACACGGCGCGGACGCACCCGTCCTCCTTCTCCTTGAACATCCGGTACCCCTTGGGTCCGTCGTCGAGCGACATCACGTGCGTCGCGAGGTGCTCGGTCCTGACCTCGTCGCGGCTCATGCGCTCGAGGATCTCGGGGATGTACCGGTGACCGTGCTGCTGCGCGCCCTTGAGCGTCAGCGCCTTGTTCATCACGGCGCCGAGGGGGAACTTGTCTACCAGCCCGGCGAAGACGCCGAGCGTGAACACCGTCCCGCCCTTGCGGCACGCGTAGACCGCCTCCCGTACCGCGGCCGGACGGTCGGTCTGCAGCCGCATCTGCTGCTTGATCTGGTCGTAGACGTACTGCGGGCCCGGCGTGTGGGCCTCCATCCCGACCGCCTCGATGCAGACGTCCGGCCCGCGCCCGCCGGTCATCTCGCGGAGCGCGGCCGGGACCTCGACCTTCTCGTAGTTCAGCGTCTCCGCGCCGACGTGCGTGCGGGCCTGCCCGAGCCGGTTCTCGAAGCGGTCGATGACGACGACCTGCTCCGCGCCCATGAGCATGGAGGCGCGCGCCGCCATCTGGCCGACGCCGCCCGCACCCCACACGGCCACGACGTCGCCCGGCTGGACGCCCGCCTGGTGCGCACCGGTCCAGCCCGTCGGCGCGGCGTCGGAGGCGAACAGCGCCCGCTCGTCGGAGATGCCGTCCGGGATCGCGAAGGCGCCCTGGTCGGCGTACGGCACGCGGATGTAGGGCGCGTGGCTGCCGGCCCAGCCGCCCATCGCGTGCGAGTACCCGTAGCACCCGCCGATGGACTGGCCCCACAGCGCCTCGGTGATCCCCGGGTTGGGGTTGCCGTTGTCGCACAGCGACCACAGCCCCTGCCGGCAGTACCAGCACTGCCCGCAGCTCGTGAAGGAGACGACGACGACCCGGTCGCCCACCCGGTGCTTGGTCACCGCGGGGCCGACCTCGGCGACCGTGCCCATGAACTCGTGCCCGAGCACGTCGCCCGACCGCATCGCCGGGATGTAGCCGCCGACGAGGTGCAGGTCCGAGCCGCAGGTCGCGCTGAGCCCGACCTCGAGGATGAGGTCGTGGTCGTTGAGGATCCTCGGCTCGGGGACGTCCTCGACGCCGATCTCGTTGACCCCGCGCCACGTCACGGCCTTCATCGCACACCTGCCTTCGGCGCGACCTTCGTCCAGGCCTCGAGCAGCGCGCCTCCGGGCGTCGCCTTCCGCTTGCCGTGCGGTACCGGATCCACCGTCAGCACCTCCCCGACCTCGATGAGCTGCTTCGTCCTGCGCAGGGCCGAGCGAAGGTCGGCTTGCGGGTCGCTCCCGGCGAGCCGGCTGAGGCCGCTGGTCGACGACTGCCGACCGCGCTGACGCGCCGCCAGCTCCGTGCCCTTGCCGCCCGCGGCCGGACGGACGCGCACCTCGACCGTCCCGTCGAGCTCGGCCAGCGGGGCCGGAAGGACCTCGACGTCGACGTCGGACGCGTCGCGGTAGACGGTGACCACCAGCCAGCCCGACCCGCCGCCCGTACCGGACGGGCGGCGGGTCGACCGGTCGAAGGCCGACCGCACGAGCCGCACCACCCCGCCGACGCCGCGTGCCGCGAGGGACGCGATGCTGCCGACGACGGAGCTCATGACGCCCCTCCGGCACCGGCCGGCTGGGCGGCGCGGGCGAACTCCTGCACGATGCGCTCGCAGAAGGCCGGCAGGTCGTCGGGCGACCGGCTGGTCGTGAGGTTGCCGTCCGTGACGACCTCCTCGTCGACCACCTCGGCACCGGCGTTGCGCAGGTCGGTGCGCACGCTCGGCCACGACGTCAGGCGGCGGCCGCGCGCGACGTCCGCCTCGACGAGGTTCCACGGTCCGTGGCAGATCGACGCGACGGGCTAGCCCGACGTGACGAAGTCCCGGACGAACCGCACGGCCGCGGGTTCCATCCGCAGCTTGTCCGGGTTCACCGTCCCTCCGGGCAGGAGTAGCGCGTCGAAGTCGTCGACCGACACCTGTCCGACGAGCTCGTCGACCGGGAAGGTGCCCGCGTCCTTCAGGTCGTTCTCGCGGGCCTGGATCTCCCCGGCCGCGAGCGAGACGACGACCGTCTCCGCGCCGGCGTCGTCGAGCGCCTGCCGTGGCTGCTCGAGCTCGACCCGCTCCACCCCGTCGGCCGCCAGGATGGCGACCCGACGTCCGTCCAGCGCGCCGGCCATGTCAGGCCGCCTCGCCGGGGTGCAGCACGACCTTGGTCCAGCCGTCGTCCCGCTTGTCGAAGTGCTCGTACGCCTCCGGCGCCTGGTCGAGCGGCAGCTCGTGGCTCACGATGAACGACGGCTCGGCCTTGCCGCCGGCGATGAGGTCCCGCAGCTGGCGGTTGTACTTCTTGACGGGTGCCTGGCCGGTCCCGATGTGCTGGCCCTTGAACCAGAGGAGCCCGTAGTCGAGCGCGAGCTTGCCCTGCTTCGCGAGGTCGTCCGCGGCGCCCGGGTCCTGCGGCACGAAGACGCCGACGTTCCCGATCCGGCCCGTGAACCGCACGGACGCGACCAGCCGGTTCATCGTGAGGCTGGCGACCTCGTCACCGTCGGGCTCGTGCGCCTGGTACCCCACGCACTCGCACCCGTTGTCGGCGCCCAGCCCCATCGTCTCGTCGAGGACGGCATGCACCGGGTCGACCTTGGAGTCGTCGATCGCGATCGCCCCGATGGACTCGGCCAGCCGCAGCCGGTCCGGCTGCCGGTCGACGACCATGACCTTGCCCGCGCCGCGGATCGTCGCCGAGAGCGCCGCCATCAGGCCGACAGGGCCGGCGCCGTAGATGACCGTCTGGTCGCCGGGCTTGACGCCCGCGAGCTCGGTCGCGTGGTACCCGGTGGGGAAGATGTCGGCGAGCATCACGTAGTCGGTCTGGCGTTCCTCGGCGTCCTCGCCGAGCCGCAGACAGTTGAAGTCGCCCCACGGCACCCGCAGCAGTTCCGCCTGCCCGCCGCCGTACGGTCCCATGTCCGCGAAGCCGTACGCCGCCCCGGCCATCTGCGGCTCGGGCTGCGCCTTGAGGCAGTAGTTCGTCAGCTGCTGCTCGCAGTTCTTGCAGTGCCCGCACGCGATGTTGAACGGCAGCACGACCCAGTCGCCCACCTGGACCTTGTCGACGCCGTCGCCGACCTCGACCACCTGTCCCATGTTCTCGTGCCCGAACCAGCGGCCCGGTTCGAAGTCCGTCCTGCCCTCGTACATGTGCAGGTCGGAGCCGCAGATGTTCGCCGAGGTGATCCGCACCAGGACGTCGGTCGGACGTTCGATCCGCGCGTCGGGCACGTCCTTGACGCTGACCTGCCGGGGACCCTCGTAGACGACTGCCTTCATGATGCCTCCTCGTCATGACGCGCCCGCGCGGGCGGGTGCGGCCCAGACCGTCATTGCACCCACGCGCGGGAGCCGCGCGGTATCGGCAGACATGCCCATACGGGCGTCGAGTGCGGTGCGCGATGACTCCGCCGCCCACGCCGTGCGGTCGATGGCACCGCCCTGATAGCGCTTCCAAGCCGAACGGACGCACGATCGTCACGACCGGCCGGTGCTGCCACGGGCGGTCGGCGGCCACGTGTGCGGCGCTCTTTGCCGACGAATTTACTCTGGCTGATCTGCGGATACGCACCGCTGTCGGCGGACGGGCGCCGAAGCCGCTTGTTTGAGAGCTCACGATCGCTTACGTTGATAGCGCTATCAACGACCGACGGGCAGCGACGCCCGGGGTGGGAGAACCGACATGGCGCACAGTGGCGCGATCGCCCTCGATGTCACCGGGCTCGTCAAGAGCTACCCGGGTGTCCAGGCGCTGCGCGGGGTGGACCTGCAGGTCGCCAAGGGCGAGATCGTCGCGCTCTGCGGCGCGAACGGAGCGGGCAAGTCGACGCTCGTGAAGATCCTCTCCGGTGCGGAGCAGCCGGACGGCGGCCGCGTCGTCGTCCGCGGCGCCGAGCAGCGGCTGCCCAGCCCGCACGCCGCGCGGGAGGCCGGGATCTGCACGATCTACCAGGAGATGAGCCTGGTGCCGCAGATGACGGTGCTCGACAACATCTTCCTCGACGACTTCCGTTCGGGGCTCGTGGTCACGCGCAAGGGGCTCGAGGAGAAGGCGCGGCGGCTGCTGGACCGGCTGGGTGCCGACATCGACGTCCACGCGACGGTGGCGACCCTGACGATGGCGGAGCAGCAGCTCGTCGAGATCGCGAAGGCCCTCAAGAGCGAGCCGGCGGTGCTCCTGCTCGACGAGCCGACGACCACGCTGCCGCCGAACGACGTCGACGCGTTGCTCGACGTCATGCGCGACCTCGCGAGCCAGGGCGTGGGGCTGATCTTCGTCTCGCACCGCCTCGACGAGGTCACCGCGGTGTGCGACTCGGTCCGGGTGCTGCGGGACGGGCAGAGCGTCGCGCGCTTCGACCACGTGCCGCCGCACCACGACATCGTCCGGGCGATGGTGGGGGAGCGCTACGAGCACTCGCTCGCCGCCGCGGCCGCGGACGGTGCCGAGGGCAGGATCGGCGGCCTCGCGCAGGACGAGGTCCTGCTCGAGGTGGACGGGCTGACCGACGGCTCGCGGCTCCTGCCGGTCTCCTTCCGCGTGAGGTCAGGCGAGGTCGTGGGGATCACCGGGTTGCTCGGGGCGGGGCAGAACGAGCTCGCGGAGTGCATCTTCGGCACGCGTCCCGTGACCGGCGGCTCCACGAGGGTGGGGGGACGGCTCGTGCCGCCGGGCAGCCCGCGGCGCGCCATCGCGCTCGGCCTGGGGCTCATCCCCGAGGACCGCAAGACCCAGGGTCTGGTGCTCGACATGAGCGCGATGAAGAACATCACGCTCGCGTCGATCCGGAAGTTCAGCCGGCTGAGCGTGCTGCGGGGGAGGGCCGAGGCCCAGCACGCGCAGCACTACGTCGACGAGCTGCGCATCAAGTGCAGCTCGGTCCACCAGACCGTGCGGACGATGAGCGGCGGCAACCAGCAGAAGGTGCTGCTCGCGCGCTGGCTCACGCGGCAGAGCAAGGTCCTCCTCCTCGCGGAGCCGACGCGCGGCGTCGACGTCGCCGCCAAGGAGGAGATCTACCGACTGATCCGCGGGCACCTGCGCCGCGGTGGTGGCGCGGTCGTCGTCACGTCCGAGGTGTCCGAGGCCGCGCTGTGCGACCGCGTCCTCGTCCTGTCGAGCGGTCGCGTCGTGGCCGAGCTCGACCACTCGCAGATCCAGTCCGACCACGACGGCTTCCTCGCGCACCTGCGCTGAGCGCCGCACACCGATCCGGAGACAACGATGTCGACAACGCTCAGCCCCCAGTCCGGGACCACCCAGCGCGAGCGGCCGGCGCCCGCCCGACGGCGGTTCAAGCCGGGCCCGCAGCTCTACCTGGTGCTCGTGTTCGTGGCCGTCGCGGCCGTGGGCGCCCTGACCTCGCCGTACTTCTTCACCGCCCGCAACCTCGAGAACATCGTGGTCGCCGCCTCGGTGGTCGCCGTCCTCGGGGTCGCGCAGTTCATCGTCGTCGTCACGCGGGGCATCGACCTGTCGGTCGGGTCGATCGCGGCGCTGTCCACGGTCATCGCGGCCGTGCTGCTGCGGCAGGGCGCAGGCGTCGTGCCGACGATCCTGCTGGCGCTGCTCAGCTGCGCCGCCGCCGGCCTGATCAACGGCCTGCTGGTCGTCTACGCCCGCATCACCCCGTTCGTCACGACGCTCGCCATGATGTCGATCGCCCGCGGTGTCGCGTTCATCGTCCAGGTGGGCACCCTGATCGTCATCAGCAACCAGCAGTTCCTCCAGCTCTTCGGCGGCTACACGGGACGCGTGCCGAACGCGGTCGTCATCGCCGTGGTGGTCACGCTCGTCGCGGCGTTCGTGATGAAGTTCAGCCCGCTGGGCCGCCGGCTGTACGCGCTGGGTGGCAACCCGGAAGCCGCGCGCCTGTCGGGGCTGCCCGTCGAGCGCGACACGGTGATGGCGTACGTGACCTCGGGTCTGCTCGCCGGGCTCGCCGGGCTCATGCTGGCCGGACGCCTGCAGCAGGGCAGCTCGCTCGTCGGCCAGGGCTACGAGCTGGACTCGATCGCCGCGGCGGTCGTCGGCGGGACGTCGCTCTTCGGCGGCACCGGCGACCCCATCAGCACCGTCCTGGGTGCCCTGATCATCGGGATGATCGGCAACATCATGAACCTGGTCGGCATCCAGTCGGAGCCGCAGCTGGTCATCCGCGGTCTCGTCATCCTCCTCGCGGTCTTCCTCACCTCCGGTGCCGGGATCCAGCGGATCCGTCACGGCCTCGGCCGGATCCGCCGTCGCCGCGTCGCGCCGGTCACCGACGGCACCGCCGGTTCGGGTGAGGACTCGCCCACGGTGCCGACGCCCCCGAAGGCCTGACGCCCGCCGCTCCCCTCGAGCCGCCTCCAGCGTCTCGCGCTCCCCACGACGCCCGCTCCGCGCGGGCAGCAGAAGCACGACCCTCCACGCCCCGAGCGCTGCTCGGGCGACCCCGAAAAGGACGGACCATGCAGCAGCACGCAACGGTGCGACTCGCCGCCATGAGCCTCGGCGCCCTCCTCGTCGGCACCGCCTGCACGGGCCCCGGCGGCAGCACGGCCGCCGGACCCGCAGGCGCCGCCGCCGACGGCGACACCATCACGATCGGCTTCTCCCAGCGCCGGCTCGCCGGCAGCGACTGGTGGGCGACCCTGCTCCAGGGGGCGAAGGACAAGGCCGCCGAGATGGGTGCGACGGTGATCGTCACGGACGCCGGCGGCGACACCGTCAAGCAGAACTCCGACGTCCAGACGCTGCTCACCAAGGGTGCCGACGTCGTCATCCTCAACCCGCAGGACCCCACCGGCGTCGCCCCGGCGGTCGCCGCGACCACGCAGGCCCGCGTCCCCCTCGTGGTCGTCAACGGCAACCTCTCCGACGAGCTCGCGCAGCAGCAGTTCTGCTACGTCGCCGAGAACCAGCCCGAGGTCGCCGCACGGATGGGCTCCGCGATCGCCGAGGTCGCGAAGACCCGGTTCGCCGACCAGGAGACCGTCAAGGCCGTCGTCATCGGCGGGTACTCCGGCGAGACGATCACCGAGCAGCGGGGCGGGGGCGTCGTCGACGGCTACGCCAGCGTCGAGGGCGCACCCGAGATCGAGTACCTGCCGATGCGCTACGGCGAGTGGCTGCCCGACCGGGCGCTGCCGCCCATGCGGGACATCGCCACCGCGAACCCCGACCTCGACATCGTGTTCAGCCTCAGCGACGTCATGCTCCCGGGCATCGAGCAGGGGCTCAAGGACGCCGGGATCCTCGACCAGGTCGTCATCGGCACCTACGACGGCCAGATGGCCGTGCTCAAGTCGATGATCGACGACCCCGACGGGCCCGTGCAGGCCGACGCCTCCAACGAGCCGTACCAGCAGGGCCAGGTCGCCGTCGAGAAGGCGATCGAGGCCGCCCAGGGCAAGACCCAGGACGAGGTCTGCCCCGGCGGCAACCACTGGATCGACACCTTCCTGGCCACACCCCAGAACGCGTCCGAGCTCTACGACCCGGCCCGCACCTTCTGATGCCGCGTCTCCCTGACGCCGCGTCTTCGCACACCGCACACCGCACCACACCAAGGAGTCACCTCATGATCGAGCCCTACGCCGTCGTCGCCGTCTCCCCGCGCACGTTCGCGGTCAAGGAGGCGGGGGACGGAGTGAAGAACGTCCGCCGCATCAACGAGTTCATCGACACCGCCGTCATGGTCGGCAACTGGGAGGGGGCGCGGGTCCGCCTGGTCGTCATCCCGGAGATGGCCATCCAGGGCATGATCGCGAACACCCCGGGCAACCGCGCGAAGGAGAAGGAGTTCGCGGTCACCATCCCCGGTCCGGAGACGGACGAGCTCGCCAAGAAGGCGCAGCAGCTCGACACCTACATCGCCGCCGAGCTCTACATGGTGTCCGACCCGGACTTCCCCGACCGCTACTTCAACGTCGCGTTCATCATCGACCCGTCCGGCGAGATCGTGTACAAGCGCTACAAGGCCACGAGCGACGCCTACGAGGGCGGGATGCTCGGGAACATGAACCCGCACGACGTGTGGGACGAGTTCGTCGCGAAGAAGGCGAACGGCAACGTGATGGACGCGATCTTCCCGGTCGCGAAGACGGAGATCGGGAACATCGGGATCGCGATCTGCCACGAGGGCGTCTACCCGGAGATCGCCCGCGGCCTCGCGATGAACGGTGCGGAGATCATCATCCGCCCGACGCTCATCGAGCCCGCGGTGCAGAACGGCATGTGGGAGCTGCAGAACCGCGCCCACGCGATGTTCAACTCCGCGTACGTCGTGGCCCCGAACCTGGGCCCCGAGTACCGCGAGGACGGCGGGGTGCAGGACCTCTTCGGCGGGCAGTCGATGATCGTCGGCCCGCGTGGGCAGATCCTCACGCAGCAGCGCGGGTGGACCACGGGCGACTCGTTCGTCACCACCACCCTCGACATCGAGGCGCTGCGCAAGGCTCGCGTCGCGAACGGTCTCTACAACCAGTTCAAGGACCTGCGCACCGAGCAGTACCGGGCGATCTACGACCTGCCCATCTACCCGAAGAACCAGTACCTCGACGCCCCGCCGGCCGAGGCGTGGCTCGCGCGCGAGGACGCGACGCGCGCGCGCAACATCGAGACGCTGATCGAGCGCGGCGTCCTGACGCCGCCGTCCGGCTACGACCGCGTGTCGACCCAGCGCTGACGCACAGCGCAGCCGTGGGCCCGGGCACTCTCCGGGCCCACGGCGCCTCCCCACCCTCCGACCTCGAGCGAGGTGATCCCCGTGTCCGACCGTTCTCTGCTCAACGACGCCGTCCTCGGCCGCGGGGACCACGCCCGGCTGGTCCTCGGTCGCGACCACGACGTCGTCGACGTGGCGGTGCGCTGATGGCCGCGGGTGGCGGCGCCACGCGGCCGGCACGCATGACGGACGTCGCGCGACTGGCCGGTGTCTCCGTGCAGACCGTGTCGCGCGTCGTCAACGACCACCCGAACGTCGCGCCGCAGGTGCGCGAGCGCGTCCGGACGGCGATGCACCAGCTCCGGTACCGGCGCAACCGCGCGGCACGGTCGCTCGCGACCCAGCGCAGCATGAGCATCGGGGTCGTCTGCTACGGCCTCGCACAGCACGGCCCCTCGGAGGCGCTCACCGGCATCGTGGCCTCGGCGCGCGAGGCCGGCTACACGACGAACCTGGTCGCCGTCGGCACGCTCGACGCCGCCTCGCTGCGCGCGGCCCTGGCGTACCTCGCCGACGACCGCGTCGACGGCATCGTCCTGCTCGCGCCGGTCGAGGCGGCCGCACGCGCCACCCGCGGCCTGCCCTCCGACGTCCCGGTCGTCGTCTTCGAGCCCGGCGGCACCCCCGGACCCACGACGTTCGCCGCCGACGAGGCGCTCGGTGCGCGCATGGCGACCGAGCACCTGCTGCGTCTCGGGCACACGAGCGTGCTGCACCTGTCCGGACCCGTCGGCTGGCTCGCGACGGAGGCGCGGGCCCGCGGGTGGCGTGAGGCGCTGGACACGGCGGGTGCGCCGGCCGCGGACCCGATCCCCACCCGGTGGGACGCCGCGTCCGGGTTCGCGGCCGCGGGCACCGTCGCGACGCGCGCCGACGTCACGGCCGTGTTCGTCGCCAACGACCAGACCGCGCTCGGCCTCGTGCGTGGCCTGCACGACCACGGTGTGCGGGTGCCGGCCGACGTCGCGGTGGTCGGGTTCGACGACCACCCCCAGTCCGCCTACTTCCACCCGGCGCTGACGACCGTCCGGGTCGACTTCCCCGCCCTCGGGCGGCTCGCGGTGACGAAGGTGCTGGCCCTCGTCGCCGGCGGCACCGCCGCCGGGCTCCCCGCCGACGCCCCCGTCGTCCCCGAGCTCCTCGTCCGGGAGAGCTGCGGACCCCCGCCCGCGCGACCGCGCGAGCACCCCCTGACCTGAGCACCACCCGACCTGAGCACGACCCCGACACAGAGGTGAAGACCATGGACATCCGCGAGCTGGGCACCACGGGACTGCGCGTGCCGTCCGTGTGCGTGGGCACGAGCGCACTGGGCAGCTTCCCGGCGCAGTACGGCTACGAGGTGGACGAGCAGACCGCGGTCGCGACCGTGCTCGCCGCGCTCGACAGCCCGTTCCGGTTCATCGACACGTCGAACGAGTACGGCGGCGGCGCGAGCGAGCGCCGCATCGGAGCGGCCGTCGCGGCCCGGGGCGGGCTGCCGGCGGACGCGCTCGTCGCGACGAAGGTGGACCCCGTCCCGGGGACGACCGACTTCTCCGGCGACCGCGTGCGCCGCTCGGTGGAGGAGAGCCGCGAACGCCTCGGCCTCGACGTGCTGCCGCTGGTCTACCTGCACGACCCGGAGAAGATCACGTTCGACGAGGCGACGGCGCCGGGCGGCCCGGTCGAGGCGCTCTGCGAGCTGAGGGACCAGGGCGTCATCCGCCACCTCGGCGTCGCCGGCGGCCCCATCGACCTCGAGCTCGCGTACGTGCGGACCGGGGAGTTCGAGGTGGTCCTCAGCCACAACCGGTACACGCTCGTCGACTCGTCGGCGGAGCCGCTGATCGAGGAGGCTGCACGGCGCGGGGTCGGCTTCGTCAACGCCGCGCCCTTCGGCGGCGGGATGCTCGTGCGCGGACCCGACGCCGTCCCCACCTACTGCTACGCGCCGGCCGGCCCCGACGTGCTCGACCGGGTGCGACGCATGCAGGCCCTGTGCGCCGAGCACGAGGTGCCGCTCGCCGCCGCCGCCCTGCAGTTCTCGACGCGCGACTCCCGGGTCGCGTCGACCGTCGTCGGGATGTCCAGCCCCGACCGCCTCGAGCAGACCCGTCGCCTGCTCGAGCACCCCGTGCCCGACTCGCTGTGGGAGGCGTTGGAGCCTCTCGTCCGCGAGGGCCGCGCGGGCTTCGCCCCCGCACTTCCCCTGGAGGTCTGACTGTGATCCGCAAGACCAACCCCGAGCCCGTCGACGTCGTCATCATCGGTGCGGGCGCCGGCGGCGCGACCGCCGCGAAGGTGCTCACCGAGGCCGGCCTGAAGGTCGTGGGCCTCGAGCGCGGCCCGTGGCTCAAGCCCGAGCACGCGTCCGGCGACGAGCTCAAGATCCTCAACCGCAACTACATCTGGCAGGACCCGACGCTCAAGCCGCGCACCGTCCGCGCGAACGAGAACGAGAAGGCGGTCATCAAGAACTTCTCGGCGACGCCGCAGGTCGTGGGCGGTGGCACCACGCACTGGGGCGGGATGGTGCCCCGCATGGCGGAGAGCGACTTCAAGCTGCGGTCGCTGCATGGCGACGTCGAGGGGGCGAGCCTCGTCGACTGGCCGATCACCTACGCCGACCTCGAGCCGTACTACACGAAGGTCGAGTGGGAGTTCGGCACCTCCGGGCTGGCCGGTGCGAACAAGTGGGAGGCCTGGCGCAGCCGCGGCTACCCGACCAAGCCCGCGCCGCTCAGCCAGATCGGCCGCAAGTTCGCGACCGGGATGGACCGCCTGGGCCACAGCTCGTTCCCCATGCCGCAGGGCATGGTCACCGAGCCGTACCGGGGCCGGCAGCCGTACAGCGAGAACGGCTTCTGGCAGCAGTACCCGGACCCGGGCACCGGCAAGTCGTCGACCCTCATCTCGTTCATCCCGGACGCGATCGCGACCGGGAGGTACGACCTGCGGTCCGACTGCCTCGTGCGGGAGATCCTCATCGGCAAGGACGGCCGGGCGACCGGCGTCCTGTACGAGGACGAGGACGGCACCGAGTACGTCCAGGAGGCCAAGGCCGTCATCCTGAGCGCCGGCGGCATCGAGACCCCGCGGCTGCTGCTCATGTCGACGTCGAACCGGTTCCCCGACGGGCTCGCGAACTCCAGCGGGCAGGTCGGCCGCAACGCGACCTTCCACCAGTACTCGTTCGCGGTCGGGCTCTTCGACCAGGAGCTGCACGACCCGTTGTTCGGGTGGTCCGGGCACTACATGAACGGCTGCTCGTTCGACTTCTACGAGACCGACGAGAGCCGCGGGCACATCCTCGGGTCGCTCATCTTCCCGTCGATGCTCGGTCACCCCGTCAACTGGACCTTCCCGGGCCGGCCGACGTGGGGGGCGGCGGCCAAGGACGCGGACCGCGACTTCTTCAACCACTCGATGAAGATCGGCGTGCTGCTGCACGACCTGCCGGTCGAGTCCAACCGCGTCGACCTCGACCCCGACGTCAAGGACGCGTGGGGGATGCCGGCCGCGCGCATCACGCACACCCCGCACGCCAACGACTTCGCCCAGGAGCGCTGGCAGGTGGCCAAGAACGGGGAGATCCTCGAGGCCGCCGGTGCGAGCCGCGTCATCCCGGTGAACATGGAGCGCATCAAAGGGAACACGTCGCACGAGCTCGGCACCGCCCGGATGGGGAACGACCCGGCGACCTCGGTGGTCGACAAGTGGTGCCGCACGCACGACGTGCCGAACCTCTACATCTTCGACGCGAGCTTCTTCCCGACCGCGACCGGCATCAACCCCGCGCTGACGATCATGGCCAACACCTGGCGCTGCGCCGACCACCTGCTCACCGAGGACCGCCGCGGCTGGTCCTGAACGACACCCCGGAACGGAGACACACCATGGGACAGGCCGAATGGGCGACGCTGCCCATCAGCGCTGCGGCGGACGACGCGCCGCTGTTCTTCACCGAGCACGAGTGGGACACGGTCGAGGCCGCCACCGCGCGGATCATCCCGACCGACCGGCACCCGGGCGCCCGTGAGGCGAACGTCGTGCGGTTCATCGACCGGATGCTGTGCGGCACGACGTTCGTGTTCGCCTCCGCCGACGGCTCGGGCTTCCTGCAGATGACCGGCAAGGACGAGGAGTCGTGGGCCGCACGGATCCGCCGCCGCGGCGAGCTGTACCGGGAGGGGGTCCTCGAGCTCGACCGGCTGGCCAAGGAGATCGGCGGGGCCGAGTTCGTCGACTTGGGCGAGGACCAGCAGGACGCCGTCCTCGAGCGGTTGTCGGGGGAGCCGAAGCCGGGTCCGTTCCGGCTCAGCGCCGAGGCGACCGGCACGGGAGGCGCACCTGCGGGCAACCAGCCGGTCAACGAGGACTTCCTCGAGTTCTTCCCGCTGCTCGTCCTCAACACGCGCCAGGGCTTCTACGGCGACCCCGTCTACGGCGGCAACGTCGGGCGGATCGGCTGGGGCGTCATCGGCTTCGACGGCCCTCCGGACCTCAAGAGCACGACGGACGGCTCCTACACCACGACGCAGTACATGATCCCCGAGGCCACCTGGCCGTACGAGCGCCATCCCGCGGTGCTCCGGTACGGGCGCCGATGACCACCTCCGACCTTCCCCGGCGGCGCCGCGTCGACGCCGGGGAAGGTCGGTGCGCCCGGCTAGAGTCGTCCCGTGGTTGACGAGGCGCGGCCGGCGCGCATGGCCGACGTCGCGCGGCTGGCCGGAGTGTCCGTCCCGACCGTCTCCCGCGTCGTCAACGGGTACACGCACGTCACCCCGCACGTGCGTACGCGCGTCGAGGAGGCCATGGCGCAGCTGCGCTACCGCCCCAACGCGGCGGCCCGCGCGCTGGTGACCAACAAGTCGCGGCACATCGGCGTCATCACGTACGCGATGTCGGTGACGTCGCCCTCCCTCGCGCTGTTCGGCATCTCGGAGGAGGCGCGCACCTACGGCTACTCGACCAACCTCGTGACGCTCGACGACGTGAGCGCGCAGAGCATCCGGAACGCGCTCGCACACCTCGAGCGCGACGCGGTCGACGGCGTCGTCATGCTGGCCCCGATGGTCGAGGCGGCGACCGCCCTCGAGGGCCTCGACCTGCCGATGCCCGTGGTGTCTTTCGAGCAGGGGTCGACCGCGGGCCAGAACCGTTCGGTGACGCTCGACGAGGTGCTCGCCGGGCACCTCGCCACCCGCCATCTCCTGGACCTCGGCCACCGCACGGTCTGGCTCGTCCGCGGCCCTGACGGCTGGATGGCGACCGAGTCCCGCGAGGCGGGGTGGCGGCGTGAGCTGACCGTCGCCGGCCGCACCGTGCCGCCACCGGCGACGACCGCCGACTGGAGCGCCGAGTCCGGGTACCGCGCCGCGCAGCGGCTCGCCGCGGACCCCGAGGTCACCGCGATCCTCGTCTCCTCCGACTCGATGTGCCTGGGCGTCTACCGCGCACTGGAGGAGGCCGGGCGGCGGGTCCCCGACGACGTGTCCGTCGTGAGCTTCGACGACGCACCCGAGGCCCCGTACTACCTGCCCGCGCTCACGACCGTGCGGCTCGACTTCGCCGCCGCCGGGCGCGCCGCGCTGCGCAGGCTGCTGCAGGTGCTGGACGAGGACCCGACCGGTATCCAGGAACCACCCGCCCCCGTCCTCGTGGTCCGTGAGTCGTCAGGTGCGCCGCGGGCCTGACATCGAGCCGTCCAGGCGGTCGGCCCGGTTCTCCGAGGTCGTGCGCGGAGTCGATCTCCCACGACGACGCCCGGCAGCAGATCTCCGCGGCCGCCGTCACGTTCGTCAGCGGCCTCCAGCCGTCACGGTCGCCGGCGGGTCGTCGGACGTCGCCCGACGGCGGCGTCACTCGCCCGTCGGCTCGTCCTTGCGTCGGATCACGAGCAGCGGGTCAGGCCGTCCGACGACCTCGGCGTCCTTCCCGTCGTAGTCGAACTGGTTGAGGAAGAACCGCATCGCGTTGATCCGCGCCCGCTTCTTGTCGTTCGAGCGGATGATCGTCCACCGCGCGTGCCGCTTGTCCGTGCGGCGGAACATCTCCTCCTTGGCTGCCGTGTAGTCGTCCCACCGGTCCAGCGACGCCAGGTCCATGGGGGAGAGCTTCCAGCGCCGGACCGGGTCGAGCTGGCGGATCGCGAACCGGGTCCGCTGCTCGGTCCGCGACACCGAGAACCACAGCTTCGTGACGTGGGTGCCGGAGTCGACGAGCGCCTTCTCGAACCACGGCGCCTGACCCATGAACGTCTGGTACTCGTCCTCGGTGCAGAAGCCCATCACGCGTTCGACGCCCGCGCGGTTGTACCAGGACCGGTCGAACATGACGATCTCGCCGGCGGTCGGCAGGTGCTGCGTGTAGCGCTGGAAGTACCACTGGCCGCGCTCGCGGTCACTCGGCTTGCCGAGCGCGACGACGCGCGACGTGCGCGGGTTGAGGTGCTCGGTGAAGCGCTTGATGGTGCCGCCCTTCCCGGCGGCGTCGCGGCCCTCGAACAGGATGATCGCGCGCTTGTCGTTGTCCTCGAGCCAGTACTGGAACTTCAGCAGCTCGACCTGCAGGCGGTACTTCTCGAGCTCGTAGTCGTCGCGGTCCATGAGCTCCGGATACGGGTAGCCCTCGCGCCACGTGTAGACGGGGTTGCCCTGCGGGTCGATGAGGTCGGGGTCCGGCGTGTGGCCGTCCCGGACGGTGTAGCCGCTGTCGCGCAGGTACTCGATGTACTCACGCAGGTCGCGCGGCGGGTCGGCGACGGACATGGGGCGGCTCCTCGGTTCGTGCTGCGCGGGACGCCGACGGCGGCGCCTTCATCGAAGTCTGGTGTCCATCGGAGACGGGCGCGTGCCGCCTCGCCTCACGGGACGGGGAGCGCCTCGGGTTGCCGGTGGAGCGTGTGCAACCGGTCCACGATCAGGACACCACCGAGCACGGCGATCGCGAGCGCGACGGCGGCGACGACGTCCGTGAGGAAGTGGTACCCGAGGTAGAGGCGGCTGAGCGCCACCACCGAGGTGCCGAGGACGGTCAGCAGGCTCCAGGCCACGAGCCGCGGGACCGTCGGGTTGCGGCTGCACACGAGGTAGCCGGCGACCAGGAGGAACGTCGCCGTCCCGATGGTGTGCCCGGACGGGAACGACGCCGTCGTCTCCGCACCGGGCACGAACATGGTCTCCGCGGGCGGTCGTTCGCGTCCGACCAGGCCCTTGACCGCGAGGCTGATGATCGTCGAGGCGATCATCGCCCCGGCGAGGAGCAGGGGCCGCCACCACTCGCGGCGCACCAGGCCCCACACCACGCAGGCGACCAGCACGATGATCGGCAGGATCGTCGGGCCGGTGACGAACGTGATGGCGGCCAGGACGGACGTCCACCCGGCGCTGCGGTGGACGACCAGCCACTCCAGGACGGGCTGGTCGAGGTCCCACAGGTCGTCCTTCTCCTGGACGCCGTCGAGCACCGCGAGGAACACCCAGAGCCCGGCGACGACGAGGACGATCCCCGGCAGCAGCGCCCAGAGCACGGGTCGGGCGCGGAGCGCGGCGAACCACGAGGTCCTCGGCGGCGCGAGGGGAGGGTCGTCCGACATGGAGCGACGCTAACCGGGAGACGACGACCTCACGACCGCACGCGGTGGCGACGCTCCGAGGAGGACGACCGTCAGAGCACGGCGTCGCGGATGATCGGCGAGGTCATGCAGTGGCCACCGCCGCGTCCACGGCCCAGCTCGCCGCCGGCGATCTCGATCACCTCGACGCCCGCGGAGCGCAGCAGGGCGTTGGTCGCCGTGTTGCGGTCGTAGGTGAAGACGACCCCCGGCTCGAGGGCCACGGCGTTGTTCCCGGCGTCCCACTGCTGGCGCTCCGACTCGTAGCGGTCCCCGCCGGTCTGGATCTCGCACAGGTACGGCAGCCCCATCGCGGCGGCGACCACGTCGAGGAACGGGGTCGCGCCCATGTCGGTGATGTGGAGGCCCGCCGCGCCGTCGCCGGGCCGCAGGACGAACGCGTGGATGGCGTCGACGATCGGCGGGTGCACCAGCACGGTGTCGACGTCGACGAACGTCATGACCGTGTCCAGGTGCATGGCCGCCCGGAGCCGAGGCATCCCGGCCACGACCACCGACGTAGCCGCCCCCGCGGCGAAGAGCGCCTGCGCCACCTGGGTGACCGCCTGGCGGGACGTCCGCTCGCTCATGCCCATGAGCACGGTGCCGTTGCCCACGGGCATGATGTCGCCGCCCTCGAACGTGGCGTCGCCGTGGTCGGACTCCGGGTCGCCCCACCAGACGGTCGAGCCGACGAAGTCCGGGTGGAACGCGTAGACGGACTTCATGAGGAGCGTCTCGTCGTGCCGGGCGGGCCAGTACAGCGGGTTGAGGGTGACACCGCCGTACAACCAGCTCGTGGTGTCCCGGGTGAACAGCGCGTTCGGCACGGGCTTGAGCAGGTACTCGCGCAGGTCCGGCGAGTACTCCGCGAGGGTCCGGTACCCGGCGGGCAGGTCCGGCACGTCGGACGTCGCGAGACCGCCGAGGAGGTGCTCCGCGAGCCGCTCGGGCGCGAGGTCGTCGAGGTACGCGCGGGTGGCGTCGACCAGCCCCGCACCGACGGTCTCGGGCCTGATCTTGCGGTCCAGCAGCCAGTCACGGGCGCCCGGCACCGCCATCGTCCCCGCGAGGACGTCGTGCAGCTCGACGACGTCGACGCCGCGTGCCGTGAGCTCCGCGGTGAACGCGGCGTGGTCCTCGATGGCCCGGTCGACCCAGAGCACGTCGTCGAAGAGCAGGGCGTCGGAGTTCGTCGGGGTCAGGCGGCGGTGCGCGAGCCCCGGCCGACAGACGAGGACCTTGCGCAGGCGGCCGACCTCGGAGTGGACGCCGTAGGACGCCGACGGTGCGGGGGTGGGGACGCGGGTGTCGGCCGCGGCCGGGGCGGACGTGGTGGTCATGGGGGGATCTCCTTTGGTGGTGGGACGGGGTGAGGGGGACGGACGGGTCAGACCTGCACGGCGCCGGTCGCGAGCAGCCCGGCGCCGACGAGCGCGAGGGCGACCACGACCAGGAACGTCGCTCGGCCGGAGCGCGTGAGCGCGGGCTCGCCGCGCTCGCGGCGGGCGCGCAGGTACAGGAGCGTGCCGGGGGCGAGCAGCAGGCACGCGAGGAGCACGAACACGTAGCCGGCGGCCCAGACGAGGAACAGGGTGTAGACGGTCGAGACGGCTGCGACGACGATCTCGACGACCCGCGTCCGGGGGGCGACGTCGTCGTACCCGTCGCGGCGCACCGCGATCTTCAGCGCGTACGCGCTGGCCAGGGCGAAGGGTGCGAGCGCGAGCGCGGCGGTGAGGTCCAGGCTGAAGTCGAGCGCGTCGTCGACGAACTGGACCGCGAAGAGGATCGCCGTGACCAGGGCCGAGGTCCACAGCACGGCGTTCTGCGGGACGCCGCGGCCGTTGGTGCGCGCCAGGTGCCGCGGCATGTCCCGGTCCTTCGCGGCGGCGAAGAGGACGTCCGCCGCGAGCAGCTGCCACGCCAGGTACGCGCCGAGCACGGAGACGATGAGCCCGATCCGGATGAACGTGCCACCCCACGGCCCGACGGCCGCCTCGAGGACGCCGCCGATGGAGGGCTGCGCGAGCGCCGCGATCTCGGCGCGGGGCAGGATCCCGTACGCGAGGATCGAGATGCTCGCGAACAGCGCGAGCACCGAGGTGAACCCGAGGACGGTGGCCCGGCCGACGTCGCGGCGGCGACGGGCGTACCGCGAGTAGACGCTCGCCCCCTCGATGCCGAGGAAGACGAACACCGTGACGAGCATGGTGCCCTGGACCTGCGCGAACAGGGACGGGCCGCCCGGCAGGTCGTAGCCGCCGGTCAGGTTCCCGACGAACACGTCCATGTCGAAGTAGACGACGGCGAGCACGAGGAACAGCGCGAGCGGCACCAGCTTGGCGACGGTGACGACGGCGTTGATGCCGGTCGCCTGCTCGACGCCGCGACGGACGAGGAGGAAGAAGCCCCAGATCGCCGCGGTGGACAGGGCGAACGCGGGCCACGTGTCGCCCTCACCCAGGTACGGCGCCAGCCCCGGGAACAGCTGGGACAGCGTCGTCATGATGAGGACCCAGTAGAAGGCGTTGCCCGCACAGGCGGACGCCCAGAACCCGAACGCGGACAGGAACCCGGGGTAGTCGCCGAACCCCTCCCGGGCGTAGACGTAGACCCCGTTGTCGAGCGTCGGCTTGCGGATCGCGAGCTTCTGGAACACGAACGCGAGCGACAGCATCCCGAGGCCCGCGATCGTCCACGCGATGGCGGCGCCGTAGACGCCCGTCTGGGAGGCGAAGCGTGACGGGAGCTGGAAGACGCCGGCGCCGACCATCGACCCGACGACCATCGCGGTCAGCGCGGGGAGCGAGAGGGACGCGGCCCTCGAGGGTCGTCGTGCGGCGTCGGTCGGTGACGCCTGTCCCGGCGCGGTGGCGGTCGAGGTCATGGGGCACTCCGAGGATCGGGCGGGACGGCCCGACCTTCGCGGGCCCGCCATCGACCCTGCCTGCGTGCCACGGCGCGGCGTGCGACGTCTGCGTGGAAACCCGCACGTCCGGCCGGGGTACCCCGCGTGAGGGTGGTGCTCGGACGTCCCGCGCACGTGCGCCGGCCGGTGCGACCCCGGCCGGCGACGACCTCACCGGTCCGGGGTGAGCGTGAACGGGCGGTGGAAGGTCAGCCGGCCCCCGCCGTCAGGACCGGGACCGAGCGCCAGGGAGCCGCCGCGGTGCTCCAGGCGCTCGCGGTGGCGGTGCAGGCCGTGCAGCGGCGGGTCGGGCTGCGCGGGCCCCGTCCCGTCGTCGTCCACGACGGTCGTGAACACCCAGCGCTGAGGGTCGTCGGTGGGCTCGGCGTCCGCGCGGACCCGGACGGTGCGGGCGTGGCCGTGCTTGAGCGCGTTCGTGACGGCTTCCTCGACGGTGTAGATCACGACGAGCCGCTCCGCCATCGGCATGGGTGGCGCTCCACGTGCGGCCAGCCGCCGGTACGCGGGACCGAGCTCGATCGACGTCCGCACCTGCGGCGGCAGGCGCTGGAGGAGGAGCTGGATCGCCTCCTCGGTGCCGAGGTCCGCGCCCGACGGGAACACCGCGTGGCTGAGCGACCGCACGTCCTGCTCACGGATCTCCTCGAGCGCCTCTGCCCAGCCGCGGACGTCGGCGGCCCGGGCGCTCGCCCCCTCCGCGTCGAGCTGCTCGGCGAGCCGGTCGAGCCCGGCCGTCACGGCGACCAGGTGGTACTGCAGGGTCCCGTGCAGCTGGTCGAACACCAGCCGCCGCACGCGGATCTCCTCGTCCTGCAGCGCGTCCACGGCCTGCTGCGCCCGGCTCGCCTCCCGCTCCCGTCGGCGCGCCTCCGTCCGGGCGCGCCCGACGAGCGTGGCCGCGAAGAGCGCGGCGACGATGCCCACGACACCGGAGCAGAACCCCAGGAGCCCGATGCCGACGACGTACGTGGTGTCGACCGGGGTGCTGCCGACGGCCACGAGCGCCGCCATGCGGGGGACCGACGCGACGGCGGCGACGGCGGCCGACACGAGCACACGGCCCACCCAGCCGCGCCGCAGCACTCCGAGCGCGAGGGACCCGGCGAGGACCATGACGCCGAACGCCAGGTTGATGAGCAGGATGCCGACGCCGTCGGCGACCACACCGACCGCGCTGCGCTCGTGCTCGACCGCCTCGCGGAGGCCGCCCCACGCCGCCCACGCGCCGAGCGCCATGAGGGCGTACAGCGTGAAGTTGGTGGCGCCGACCACGATCGTCACCTGGCGCTGCTCGCGGTCCGCCCGCTCGGGACCGGGGGCGGGTGCGTCCGTCACGCCCGCCACGACCGCCCCGTCTGCTCGAGGAACGCGAGGACGGCGGCCACGCGACGGTTGTGGCCCGCGCCGTCGATGCCGAGCCGCTGGTAGACGGTCTTGAGGTGGCTCTCGACGGAGCGCTCGTTGATGCCGAGCCGCTCGCCGGCGGCGCTGTTCGACAGCCCCTCCGCGACGAGCCGGAGCACCCCGAACTGCGCGGGCGTCAGCTCGGAGACCGCCGTCCCGGGGCGCGGGGTCGAGCGCTGGACGAGGTACGGGTCGAGCACCACCTGCCCGTGCGCGGTCGCGACCACGGCGCGCACGAGGACGTCGCGCGCGAAGCTCGACCGCTTGGACAGGTAGCTCCAGGGACGGCTCGCCTGCTCCTGGACCGTCGTGAACAGGCCCATGACGTCCTCGCTGGAGAGCAGCATGATCGCGAGGCGCGGGTCCGCGCGCTGCAGCGTGACGCCGAGCGCGACCCCGTTGCCGTCGGGGAGGTTGACGTCCAGCAGTGCGACGTCGCACGACCCGGGTGTGAACACGAGCCTGGCCTCGGACACGCCCGGCACCGCGTGCACGACCCGGATCGACTCGTGCGCCGAGAGCGTCTGCTCGAGCATGGAGCGCATCAGCGCCTCGTCCTCGACGATGCCGACCCGGGTGATGGGTGTCACCACCATGGGGCCGATGCTAGGGCGGTGACGCGCGGGTCGCGCGCGTGTCGGGGGTGCGCGGCGTGCCCACCGTGACGGGCCGGGCTCCCGTCACGCGGCCAGCCGCGTGCGGGCCTGGTCACCGCCCGTCCTGCAGTGGTCGCGGACCCGGTCCATCGACCCGTCGAGCGCGCGGGTGAGGGCCACCGCCCGACGGAGGGTCGCCGCGACCCTGACGGGTCGGGCGCCGTGGTGACGGTAGGCGAGACGGTGCTCGAGGCACGCCCAGAGGTCCATGGCGACCGAGCGCAGCTGGATCTCGACGACGGCGCCGTCGCTCCCGTCGGCGCGGCGCACGGGAACCCGGACGATGAGGTGCAGGGCGCGGTACCCGCTGGGCTTGGGGTGCGCCACGTAGTCGCGCTCGTCGAGCAGCACGACACCGGGCAGCGCGACGACGGCGTCGCGGACGTCACGCAGGTCGGACGCGAAGGCGCAGACCAGGCGGAGGCCGGCCAGGTCGAGCATCTCGCGCCGCAGCCCGTCGTCGCAGAGGGGGATCCGCTTGCGTCGCGCCTTCGCGACGATCGACTCGGGGGCCTTCAGACGCCAGGACACGTGCTCGACGGGGTCGTGGCCGAGCCGGGCGCGGAGCCCCTGGCGGACGTCGTCGAGCTGCAGGACCACCTGCGCGAGCGCCGCGCGGTAGTCCTGCACGAGGCGTTCGAGGTCGACGCCTGCGTCGAGGGCGGGAGCGGGAGCTGCGGAGGTCGAGGGCATGGCCGGTCCTTCGGGTGGTCGACGGGACGCCTCGATTCCACGCCGAACTCGTCCCCGGGCGCCGCACGGTTGCGTGGAACCACGCACGAGTCGTCCGGAAGACGGGCAGGTGGTGGATCGGACCGGCCCGTCGGCGGCACGCGGACATGGGCCTGGTGGTCGTCGACGCGACCCGCCCCCGCGAGCCGACGCGGGAGGGGCGCGGCAGCATGGTGGCCGTGCACACGCGACAGCTCGGACCGTTCCACGTCAGCCCCGTCGGACTGGGCGCCATGCCCCTGTCCATGAACGCCGACAAGGCGTACCCGAGCGAGGCCGACGCGATCGCGACGATCCACGCCGCGCTCGACGCGGGCGTGACGCTGATCGACACCGCAGACATCTACGGCCCGTCGTGGGACGCGATGGGCCACAACGAGCGGCTGGTCGGCGAGGCGGTGCGCACGTGGGGCGGCGGCACGAGCGACGTCGTGATCGCGACCAAGGGCGGCATCACGCGCGGACCGGGGGAGTCGTGGGGGCGCGACGGCTCGCTCGCGTACCTCCAGGGTGCGGTCGAGAAGTCGTTGCGGAACCTCGGCGTCGAGGCGATCGACCTGTACCAGTACCACCGCCCGGACCGGTGGATGGTCTACGGCGAGGTGATGCAGAACCTCCAGGAGCTCCAGAAGCAGGGCAAGGTGCGGGCGCTGGGGATCTCGAACGCGAGCGTCGAGGAGATCGAGATCGCCGAGCAGGTGCTGGGCGAGGGCAACCTCGCGAGCGTCCAGAACGAGTTCTCGCCGCGGCACCCGGGCAGCTACGCGGAGCTGGTGCACTGCGACAGCCGCGGGATCGCCTTCCTGCCGTGGAGCCCGCTCGGCGGCACGGGCGGCGGTGCGCGGGCGGTCGGGGAGCGGTTCGCGGTCTTCGCCGAGCTCGCGGAGACGCACGGGGTCAGCCCGCAGCGCGTCGTGCTCGCCTGGGAGCTCGCGCTCAGCGACCGTCTCATCGCCATCCCGGGCGCGCGGCGCGCCGCGTCGATCCAGGACTCCGCCCAGGCGGCCGACCTCGTCCTCGCGAAGGACGAGGTCGCCCGCTGCTCGGAGGCGCTCGGCCTCGACGCGTGACGTCCGGACGTCAGGTCAGGGGCGTCAGCGTCCCCGCGACACCGCTGGGCAGCAGGAACCAGCCGATGAACTCGGCACCCTCGTCGGTCGCGTCGAAGCCGGCGATGCGCGCGTCGCCCGGCTCGTGGAACACGTCGCCCGCGCGGAGCCGCACGACGGGCCCGTCGCCGACCCGGAAGTCCACGGAGCCCGCCGTGACGATGCCGAACACCGGGCCGTTGTGCGTGTGCGGGCCCGCGACGAGCCCGGGCGCGAGCGTGATGCGGCGGACCTCGACGTGACCGGTCCGGAACTCCTGGGGGAGCTCGTGGTCGGCCAGCAGGACACGGGTGACGGGCGACTCGGTCATGCGACCATCATCGCAGGTCAGCGCATCGGCGGGACGGGTCGACGAGCGCCCGTCGGGGCAGGTCTCCGACGCGCGAGGTGCGCGCGGGCCGCGGGCTCGGCCGTCGTGGATCAGGGCGCCGACAGGTCGGTGAGGAGCGCGGGCAGCTCGTCGAGGAGCTCGCGCGCGAGGTAGCCGGTGCGCCCGACGCGGACCGCGAGGCGGTCGTCGGCGGTCGCGTGCAGGTGCGTGGCCCAGCAGGCGGCCT
>NZ_JAAXOY010000020.1 GCF_012396155.1 Cellulomonas septica
ACGGCGCCTGACCGCGCGCGTCCCGGCAGGTGGCGGGCGTCGGCTCGGCCCCGCGCGCTCGGTACGATGCCCGACGTGACGACTCCTTCGCCCGACCGTGTCGACCTGTCCGCCCTCATCAAGGCCTACGACGTGCGGGGGATCGTCCCCGAGCAGCTCGACGCCGGCGTGGCGCGGGCGATCGGTGCGGCGTTCGCCGACGTCGTCGTCCTCCCCGAGGCGACCGGCCGGCCGCGGGTCGTGGTCGGCAACGACATGCGGCCGTCGGGCCCGGCGCTGGTCGGCGCGTTCGCGGAGGGCCTGACCGCGCGTGGCGTCGACGTCGAGCTCATCGGGCTCGCCTCGACCGACGGGCTGTACTTCGCGTCGGGCTCGCTCGACGTCCCGGGCGCGATGTTCACGGCCAGCCACAACCCCGCGGAGTACAACGGCATCAAGCTGTGCCGCGCGGGCGCGCGTCCGGTGGGCCAGGACTCGGGCCTCTCGACGATCCGCGAGCTCGCGGGCGACTACCTCGCGTCGGGCGTCCCGCAGGTCGCCGACGACGCACGCGGCACCGTCACGGAGCGGGAGATGCTCGCCGAGTACGCGGGCTTCCTGCGCACCCTGGTCGACCTGTCGGGCATCCGCCCGCTCAAGGTCGTCGTCGACGCCGGCAACGGCATGGGCGGCTACACCGCGCCGGCGGTGCTCGGCACCGGTGCCGGCCTGCCGGAGCTGCCGCTCGACGTCGTGCCGCTGTACTTCGAGCTCGACGGCACCTTCCCCAACCACGAGGCCAACCCCCTCGAGCCGGAGAACCTGCGGGACCTGCAGCGCGCGGTCGTCGAGCACGGCGCCGACATCGGCCTCGCGTTCGACGGCGACGCGGACCGCTGCTTCGTCGTCGACGAGCGCGGCGAGCCCGTCAGCCCGTCCGCGGTCACGGCCCTCGTCGGGCTCCGCGAGGTCGCGCGCGAGCGCGCCGCGGGCCGGACGCCGACGGTGATCCACAACCTCATCACCTCGATGGTCGTGCCGGACCTCGTCACGGCGGCGGGCGCGAAGACGGTCCGCACGCGCGTCGGCCACTCGTTCATCAAGGCGGAGATGGCCCAGCACGAGGCGGTCTTCGGCGGCGAGCACAGCGCGCACTACTACTTCCGCGAGTTCTTCTTCGCCGACACCGGCATGCTCGCGGCCCTGCACGTGCTCGCGGCCCTCGGCGGCCAGCCGCACCCGCTGTCGGCGCTCGCCGACCAGTACCAGCCGTACGTCGCGAGCGGCGAGATCAACTCGCGCGTCGAGGACGTCGCCGCGGCGCGCGCCCGCGTCGTCGAGGCGTACGTGACGCAGCAGGGTGCCGGCCCGGTCGAGGTCGACGAGCTCGACGGCCTGACCGTGTCGCACTGGGACGGCCAGCCGCAGTGGTGGTTCAACCTGCGGGCGTCGAACACCGAGCCGCTGCTGCGGCTCAACGTCGAGGCCGCCGACGAGGACATCATGGAGAAGGTGCGCGATGACGTCCTCGCGCTCGTGCGCCAGGGAGAGGACGCCTGATGAGCACCGACGCCACCCACCCGCTCGAGCCGTGGGCGCGCGACCTGCTGCGCTGCCCCGTGTCGGGCGCGACGCTCGTGGACGCGACCGGACCCGACGGCGAGCCGCTGCTCGTCTCGACCCACCCGACGGAGCCGCTCGCGTACCCCGTGCGCGACGGCATCCCGGTGCTGCTCGCCGACGAGGCCCGCCCGGCACCCGCTCGCTGACGCGCGCCCGTCCGCGCGCGGCGCGCTACCGTCGCGGGCCGGGACGGACCGGACGTCGTGGGGCAGGATGGGCACGGGCGACGCAGCCCGGCTCGGCCCGTCTCATCCTGCGAGGTGCGCATGGCGAGGTTCAGCGAGGTCCCCGGTCGGTACCAGGTGCGCGACCTCGCGCTCGCGGAGGCCGGCCGCCACCAGGTCCGGCTCGCCGAGCACGAGATGCCCGGCCTCATGGCGCTGCGCGCCGAGCTGGGACCGTCGCAGCCGCTCGCGGGCGCCCGGATCAGCGGCTCGCTGCACATGACCGTGCAGACCGCGGTGCTCATCGAGACGCTCGTCGCGCTCGGCGCCGAGGTGCGGTGGGCGTCGTGCAACATCTTCTCGACGCAGGACGAGGCCGCCGCCGCGGTCGTCGTCGGCCCGCACGGCACGGTCGACGCCCCGGCCGGTCCCGCGGTGTTCGCGTGGAAGGGCGAGACGCTCGAGGAGTACTGGGCATGCACGCAGCACGCGCTGCTGTGGCCCGACGGTCGCGGCCCGGACCTCATCCTCGACGACGGGGGAGACGCGACGCTGCTCGTGCACGAGGGCGCGCGGTACGAGGCGTCCGGCACGGTGCCCGACGTGCCCGCGCCCGGCGACCCCGAGCACTCGCTCGAGCTGGTCGTCGTGCGCGAGCTGCTGCGCCGGTCGCTCGTCGAGGACCCTCAGCGCTGGACGCGCGTCGCCGACGGGATCGTGGGCGTCTCCGAGGAGACGACGACGGGCGTGCACCGGCTCTACCAGCGTGCCGAGGCGGGCGACCTGCGGTTCCCGGCGATCAACGTCAACGACTCCGTCACGAAGTCGAAGTTCGACAACCGGTACGGCATCCGGCACTCGCTGCCCGACGGGCTCAACCGCGCGACGGACGTGCTCATCGGCGGCAAGGTCGCGTTCGTCGTCGGCTACGGCGACGTCGGCAAGGGGGCCGCCGAGGCGCTGCGCGGCCAGGGAGCGCGCGTGATCGTCTCCGAGGTCGACCCGATCTGCGCGCTCCAGGCCGCGATGGACGGCTACCAGGTCGCACGGCTCGACGACGTCGTCGGCGAGGTGGACTTCGTCATCACCGCGACCGGCAACCGGTCCGTCGTCACCGTCGAGCACCTCACGGCCCTCAAGGACAAGGCCGTGGTCGGCAACATCGGCCACTTCGACGACGAGATCGACATGGCCGGGCTCGCGGCGTACCCCGGGGTCCGGCGGACCGAGCTCAAGCCGCAGGTGCACGAGTGGACGTTCCCGGCCGACGACCGGACGGGCCGCGGCGAGCGGTCGGTCATCGTCCTGTCCGAGGGGCGGCTGCTCAACCTCGGCAACGCGACCGGCCACCCGTCGTTCGTCATGAGCACGTCGTTCGCGAACCAGGTGATCGCGCAGGTCGAGCTCTGGACGCGGCAGGGCGCGTACGACCGTCAGGTGCACCGGCTCCCGAAGGTCCTCGACGAGAAGGTCGCGCGGCTGCACCTCGACGCGCTCGGCGTGCGGCTCACACGGCTCACGAAGGACCAGGCGGCGTACCTGGGCGTCGAGGTCGAGGGCCCGTACAAGGCCGAGCACTACCGGTACTGACCTCGGGGGGCGCGTCGCGCGCCGGCGTCAGTCGACGGGGTCGGGCACGCCGTGCGGTGCCGGGGCGGGGGGTGTGGCGAGCGCGCTCACAGCTCGTCCTCCTTGAGCATCTGCCGGATGTAGAACCCGGTCAGGGCGAGCGTGATGACGAGCATGATCGTGGCCAGCGCACCGGCCTTCGAGAACTCGTCCGAGTACGAGTAGATGAGGGTGCCGAGCAGGTTGGTGTCCCGCGTGGGCGCACCGGCGCGCTGCAGGACGTAGATCTGCGTGAACACCTTGAGGTCCCAGATCACCTGCAGCAGCAGGACGATCGACAGGACGGGCCGCATGATCGGGATCGTGATGCTCCAGAACCGCTGCCGTGCGGAGGCGCCGTCGAGCTGCGCGGCCTCCATCGTCTCCTCCGGGACCTGCAGCAGGCCCGCGTAGACGGAGAACACGACGAACGGCACCGACATCCACACGACGATCACGGTCGCGACGACGTAGAACGACGCGGGCTGGACGATCCACGAGTGGCCGGCCATCGAGTCGATGCCGAAGACGTGCACGAGCACCCAGTTGATGACGCCGTACTGCGTGTCGAACAACCACTGCCACACCGTCATGGACGCGAGGACCGGCGTGCCCCAGGCGAGGAGCAGCGAGACCTGCAGCGCGGTGCGCGCCGCCCGGCCGACGCGGGACATGAGCACCGCGAGCGCCATGCCGATCACCATCGTGACGGCGGCGTTGACGAGGCAGAACGCGATGGACCGCGCGATGACCGTCCACACGTAGGGGTCGGACAGCAGATCGGTGTAGTTCTGCAGGCCGACCCACTCCGCGGGCTGGCCGAACTGCTGGCGCAGCCCGTACTCCTGGAAGGAGATGACGAACTGCCGGACGAGGGGGTAGCCGAGGGCGACGGCGATGACGGCGGCGGCGGGGACCAGGAGTCCGTAGACGCCGAGCTGGGGGCGGCGAC
Organism: Cellulomonas septica; assembly: GCF_012396155.1. Taxonomy (GTDB): domain Bacteria; phylum Actinomycetota; class Actinomycetes; order Actinomycetales; family Cellulomonadaceae; genus Cellulomonas; species Cellulomonas septica. The sequence continues at coordinate 4,327 of NZ_JAAXOY010000020.1, forward strand.
GGCGGACCGGTGTGGTCGGGGCGTCGGGCGCGTCCGTCGCGAGGGCGGTGGCTGCCATGCGGGAGTGCTCCTTCGCAGGGTGCGGCCGGGCCGGGGCTGTGCGCCGGCGGCCCGGCCGCGCCTGACCGGGGCCGGCCGGGTCCGCTCCTCGCGGGGCCCGGCCGGCCGGTGGATCAGTTGAGCGTGTCCTCGAGGAGCTTGTCCGCGTCCGCCGCGGCCTGCTCGACGGGGGTGCCCGTGGCGATCTGCTGGAAGAAGTCCTCCAGGATGCGGTCGCCCTCGACGTCGGCCCACTTCTCGGCGGCCGGCGTCAGCTTGGCGTTGATCGCGGCCGAGACCGCGGCCTGGGCGTAGACGTCGTCACCCATCGACGACGTGTACTCGGTGTTGCCCGGGATGAGGCCGTTCTGGCCGAGCATCTGCTGGAACTCGGGCGAGTAGATGATGCGGATGAGGTTCTTCGCGAGCTCCTGGTTCTTGGACTTCGCGGCGACCGCGATGTTGGAACCACCCGCGAAGGCGGTGGCGAACTCGCCCTTCGTGGTGCCGGGCATCGCGAAGATGCCGGTGTGCTCCTCGTTGCAGGTCTGCTGCTCACCGCGCAGCGCCTTGGCCTCGTCGGAGGTGTCGTCGGGGTCGACGCCCTTGTTGCACTGCGGCAGGTCGATGCTCCAGCGCGCCCACGTCGGCGCGGAGAACATCGCGGCCTGGCCCGCGTTGAACGGGACCCACGGCTCGTTCGAGTCCGCGTCGGCCGGCGCGTTGGTCGCGTTCGCGAACAGGTCGGCGACCTGCTCGAGACCCTCGACCGACTTCGGGTCGGACAGCGCGCCCTTCCACTGGTCGCCGTCCTGCACCGCGAAGTCGCCGCCCGCGGTGTAGAGCCAGGTCGCGCCGTTGTACCAGTCCTGGCCGGGGAACCAGAAGCCGGAGACCGCGTCGGACTGCAGCTTCTTGGCGGTCTCGTTGAACTCGGCGAGGGTGGTCGGCACCTCGACGCCGGCCGCCGCGAACATGTCCTTGTTGTAGAACACGGCACGGGCGCCCGAGTAGTACGGCAGGGCGTAGTTCTTGCCGTCGACCATGCCCGCGTCGACGAAGCCCTGGAGCAGCTTCGCGTCGCCGACCTCGGTGTACAGGTCGCTGATGTCCGAGAACGCACCCGCGTAGGTGAACGTCGCGGACTGCGTGTTGCCGATCTCGACGACGTCCGGGGTCTGCTCCTCGGAGGCGAGCGCGGTCTGCAGGCGCGGCACGAGGCCGCTCCAGTCCTGCTCCTCGATGACGAGCTTCGAGCCGGGGTTCTCCTTCTCGAACGTCGTCACGAGGTACTCGCGGAGCGCGTCACCGGTGTCGGTGCCGTTGAGCCACAGCTTGATCGTGGCCGGCTCCGGGGTGCCGTTGCCGGTCGCGTCGTCGTCCGAGCCTCCGTCACCCTGGCTGCACGCCGTCAGGGTGAGCGCGGCTGCCACGCCGACGGCCGCGAAACGTAGCATCTTCACGTTGGGGTTCCTCCCGTGAGCGAGGCGAGCGCCGAACGGCGTCGCCGGGGTGGTGATTCCGACTGCAACGGGTCGGCTCGGGGTCGTCACGTGACCCCGAGCTGACCTGACAGGACGAGGACCGTCGCGCCGGCGAGGGTCCCGTCCTCGTCGAGTGAGCCCATCCGCAGCGCCAGCCCGTCGCCGATGACGGGCATGGTGCGGGTGCGGAGGGTGGCGAGCGCCGACTCGCGGAGAGGGCCGTCCAGCAGCTCCGAGGGGCCGGAGAGCAGGACCTCTGCGAGGTCGAGCGCGCTGACGACGGGTGCGAGGGCGATGCCCAGCAGCCGTCCGACCGACGCCAGCTCGGCGTCGGAGTCCTGGGGGTCGCGTCCTGCGGTGCGGCGGCGCAGCGCGGGGACGGAGAGCACGGTCTCGAGGCAGCCCTCGCGGCCGCACGCGCACGACGCGGGCCGCTCGGGGGTGTCGCCGTCGAGGACCGTGACGTGGCCGATCTCGCCCGCGGCGTGGTGCCGGCCGAGCACGAGGGCGCCGTCGACGACGATGCCCGCGCCCACGCCCTGACCGACGGTCACGACGATCGTGCCCTTGCCGCTCGCGTCGCCGTACGTGAACTCGGCGAGCGCGCGCGTGTTGGCGTCGTTCGCGACGTGCACGGGGACGCCGAGCGAGTCGGTGAGGCGCGCGGCGAGCGGCACGCCGTACCAGCCGCGGTTGGGCGCCTGCACGACGACGCCTGCGGGGTCGATGACACCGGGTGACGCGATGCCGACGCCGATGACGGTCCGCTGCGCGGCGCCGAGCAGGTCGCGGCACAGCGCGTCGAGCAGCTGGACCGCGTCCTCCCCCGTGCGGCCGTCGAGCGGCACGGAGCGCCGGGCGACGACCGAGCCGTCGAGGTTCATGACCGCGCCGTGGAGGCGGGTGTCGTCGGTGAGGTCGACGGCGACGACCTGGTAGGCCTCGGTGCGCATCCCGACGAGCGTCGCGGGCTTGCCCACCTTGCCCTCGGCGCGCACGCCGAGCTCCTCGACGAGGCCTTCCGCGATGAGCTCCGCGACGAGCCCGGAGACGGTGACCCGGGTGAGCCCGGTGCTGCGCGCGAGGTCGGCGCGCGAGGACGGGCCGACGTGGAAGAGGTGCGCGAGGACCATCGACCGGTTGTGCGCGCGACCGTGCTCGGGCAGCGCCTTGGCCGTGGGACGCAGCGCGCGTCCGACGGGCCGGGCGGTCCCGCTGCCGGCTGCCGAGCCGGGCGTGGTGGTCGTCGTCACGTTTGTTAGTAGAGCGTCCTTACTAATCTCGGTCAAGTGTCCATCTGTGACCGTGACCACATCGTGACCGACCGTTCACACGGCCGACTCGCGGCCGGTCGGGCCGTCACGCGCCCGACATCTGCGCAGGTGGGAGCGCGTCCAGACGCTCCCACGTGCGACGACGCCACGATCGTGGTAGCCGACGCTCGGAACAGTGCGGCACCCTCCCACGTTGCACGACGCATGGAGCTCGGCCTCTACACCTTCGGCGACGTCCACCCCGATCCCACCTCCGGCGCAGTGGTCTCCCCCGCGCAGCGGCTGCGGGAGATCCTCGAGCGCATCCGGCTCGCCGAGGACGTCGGCCTCGACTACGTCGGCATCGGCGAGCACCACCGCCCCGACTACGCGATCTCCTCCCCCGCGACCGTGATCGCCGCGGCGCTCGCGCAGACGTCGCGGATCACCGTCGGCTCCGCCGTCACCGTCCTGTCCACCGAGGACCCCGTCCGTGTGCACCAGCAGTTCTCGACCATGGACCTGTACTCGGGCGGTCGCGTCGAGCTGCTCGCCGGACGCGGCTCCTTCATCGAGTCCTACCCGCTGTTCGGGGCGTCCCTCGACGACTACGACGCGCTCTTCGACGAGAAGATCGGCCTGCTGCTGCGCCTCGACGAGGCCGAGCGCACCACCTGGACGGGCCGGTTCCGCGCGCCGCTCGACGACGCCCTCGTCCTGCCCCGCCCGCTCGACAAGCCCGGGCTCGGCCCCCACCTGCGCCTCGCGATCGCCACCGGCGGCAACCCCCGCTCGTCGGCGCGCGCCGGCACGCTCGGCCTGCCCGTCTCCTACGCGATCATCGGCGGCCAGCCCGCGTCGTTCGCGCCGCTCGTCGACCTCTACCGCGAGTCGTACGCCGCCTCGACGCGGCCCGGGCGCCCCGAGCAGCCGTTCGTGTCCGTCGCCGGCATGGGCTTCGTCGCCGACGACCCGCGCGCCGCGCGCGACTTCTTCTACCCGTACTGGCACGACTCCCTGCGCCGGATCGCGTCCGAGCGCGGCTTCGCGCAGCCCAACCGGATCGCGTTCGAGTCGCAGGCCGCGCGCGGCGGCGCCTACTTCGTCGGGCACCCCGAGGAGGTCGCCGAGCGGATCGTCGCGCTGCACGGCGTCCTCCACCACGACCGGCAGGCGTTCCAGATGGACCTGTCGGGAGTGCCGCACGCCGAGTCGATGCACGCGATCGAGCTGCTCGGCACGCGCGTCGCGCCGCTGGTCCGGGACGCGCTGGGCTGACGTCCTCGCGCCGTGGCGGCTGCGCGCGGCCGCTGTCAGGCCTGCGCGCGGATCCGGCTCGCCGGACGGTCGACGAGCACCCACGTCACGGCGGCCAGCACCAGGGCGACGAGGACGACGGACGGCCACGCGCCCAGGTGCGGCGCCAGCAGGTGCGACACGACGAAGCACGCGGCGGCGACGACGAGGACGACGACCGTGCGCACCGGCCCGGCCGGCCGCCACGACCGCACCGCGCACCACGCGCCGCCGGCCAGCAGCACCGCACCGCCGAGCGCGCGCACGTCGGTGACCTGCGCGACCGCGAACCCGACGACGAGCGTCAGCGCGGCGATCAGGGCGGTGGGGATCCGGTGCACCGGGTCACGGTACCCGCGACCGACGTGCGGGCGGACCGACGGACGTCCCGTGCGACCGGTCCGCGGCGCGCACTAGGTTGGGACGGCCAGCGCGGTCGCGCACCCATCACCCGCTCCGAGAGGGAGACCCGTGTCCTCGCACCCCATCGACGCCACCAGCACGAGCGCGTGGCAGGACCTGTCCGCCCACGAGGCCGAGCTGCACGCCGACCTGCGCGGCTGGTTCGCCGCGGACCCGGCCCGCGCGGAGCGCCTGTCGTTCCCGCTCGCCGACCTGCACGTCGACCTGTCGAAGAACCTCGTGACCGACGAGACGCTCGCGCTCCTGGTCCGGCTGGCCGACGAGGTCGGTCTGAGCGACCGGCTGCAGGCGCAGCTGCGCGGCGACCACATCAACGTCACCGAGGACCGCGCGGTGCTGCACACGGCGCTGCGCCGGCCCGCGGGCGCGTCGCCCGCGCTCGTCGTCGACGGGCAGGACGTCGACGCGGACGTGCAGGCCGAGCTCACGAAGATGTTCGCGTTCGCGGACCGGGTGCGGTCGGGCGGGTGGACGGGCGTGACCGGCGAGCGGGTGCGCACGGTCGTCAACATCGGCATCGGCGGCTCGGACCTCGGGCCGGTGATGGCGTACGAGGCGCTCAAGCCCTACGTGCAGGACGGCCTCGAGGTGCGGTTCGTGTCGAACATCGACCCGACCGACCTCGCGGAGAAGGTCAAGGGCCTGGACCCCCGCACGACGCTGTTCATCGTCGCGTCGAAGACCTTCGGCACCCTGGAGACGCTGACCAACGCGCGCCTCGCACGCGACTGGCTGTGGCGCGAGCTCGGCACCGAGGACACGGACGAGGCCCGCAACGCGGCCGTCGCGCAGCACTTCGTCGCGGTGTCGACCGCGCTCGACAAGGTCGCGGCCTTCGGCATCGACCCGGCCAACGCGTTCGGGTTCTGGGACTGGGTCGGCGGCCGCTACTCGGTCGACTCGGTCATCGGCACGTCGCTCGCGATCGCGATCGGCCCCGACGCGTTCCGCGAGTTCCTCGCGGGCTTCCACGCGGTCGACACCCACGTCGCGACCACGCCGTTCGCGCAGAACGTGCCCGTCCTCATGGGCCTGCTCAACGTCTGGTACGTCAACTTCCTGGGCGCGCACACGCACGCCGTCCTCCCCTACGCGCAGTACCTGCACCGCTTCCCGGCGTACCTGCAGCAGCTGACGATGGAGTCGAACGGCAAGTCGGTCCGCTGGGACGGCAGCCCCGTGACGACGCAGACGGGCGAGGTGTTCTGGGGCGAGCCCGGCACCAACGGCCAGCACGCGTTCTACCAGCTCATCCACCAGGGCACGCGCCTGATCCCGTCGGACTTCATCGCGGTCGCGAACCCCGCGCACCCGCTCAAGGACGGCGAGACCGACGTGCACGGGCTGTTCCTCGCGAACTTCTTCGCGCAGACGAAGGCCCTCGCGTTCGGGAAGACCGCCGACGAGGTGCGTGCCGAGGGCACCGCCGAGGACATCGTCCCCGCGCGCGTGTTCTCCGGGAACCGGCCGACGACGTCGATCCTCGCGCCGTCGCTCACGCCGTCCGTGCTGGGCCAGCTCATCGCGCTCTACGAGCACATCACGTTCGTGCAGGGCGTCGTGTGGGGCATCGACTCGTTCGACCAGTGGGGCGTGGAGCTCGGCAAGAAGCTCGCGCTCGAGATCGCGCCCGCGGTCGAGGGCGACACGTCCGCGCTCGACGCGCAGGACCCGTCGACGAAGGCACTCATCGCGAAGTACCTGGAGCTGCGCGGCTGACGCACCCGCTGCCCGCTCCCCGAGGGGCGCCGCCCGGACCGCCGGGTGGCGTCTCTCGGTGCGTTGCCCGGCGGTGTCCGTGCAGGTCAGCCAGGGTCTGCCGACGGACATCGCCGCGTCCGGCACAGCCCGTGACGCAGTCGGGACGGGTGTCGGAAGTCTGGACCGGTAGAGCCATGAGAAACGTCTCATAGCCGCGCCGCTGGGCGATTTGCGGTGGTTGGGTGTCCCAGCAATCGCTTTCCTGACCCGGAGGTCGTCCATGACATCCCGCCCCACGCGCCGCGCCCGCCAGGCCGTCGCGCTCGCCGTCGCCGGCGTGCTCGCCACCGCGACCGCCCTCGCCGTCGCCCCCGCCGCGTCCGCGGCGACGCCCGACGGCAGCGCGACGTACGTGCTCGTCAGCCGCAAGAGCGGCAAGGTCGTCGACGTGCAGGGCGCCTCGACGTCCGACGGTGCCGCGACCGTGACCGCGAACCGCACCGACGCGCCGTCGCAGCAGTGGCAGTTCGTGTCCGTCGGCAGCGGCTGGTACGAGCTGCACAACCGCGCGTCCGGCAAGGTGCTCGCGGTCGCGTCGGCCGGGACGTCCGACGGTGCCGCTCTGGTCCAGGCGACCGACCAGAGCAGCTGGTCGCAGCAGTTCTCGCTCGTCGACCAGAGCGACTACGTGCGCCTCGTCAACCGGAACTCGGGCAAGGTCGTGTCGATCGCCGGCGCCTCGACGTCCGCCGGCGCGGCGATCGTCCAGCTCACGGACGGCAAGTCGTACCACCAGCAGTGGCAGCTCGTGAAGGTGGGCTCCGGCAGCACGCCCACCGCCACGTCGACCCCGAAGCCGACCGCGACGTCGACCCCGAAGCCGACGGCGACCGCGACCTCCACCCCGAAGCCCACGACCACGTCGAACCCCGGCTCGTTCCCGTCGTGGCCCACGGCGAAGGGCGAGAAGAAGGTGTCGTCGACCATCTCCGTGAGCGGCACGCTCGACGGCGGGCTCGTCCGCTACTACGGCATCTCGTCCGGCGGGCAGAGCGAGTCGCAGCCGCCGATGTTCCTGCTGTCCGACGGGGCCGTCCTCAAGAACGTCATCCTCGGCTCGGGTGCGGGCGACGGCGTCCACTGCACCGGCACGTGCACGCTCGAGAACGTGTGGTGGGAGGACGTCGAGGAGGACGCCGCGACGTTCAAGGGCACCTCGTCGTCTCAGGTCATGACCGTGAACGGCGGCGGCGCACGGTCGGCGTCCGACAAGGTGTTCCAGCACAACGGCCCCGGCACGTTCGTCATCACCAACGTCCAGGTCTCCGACTTCGGCAAGCTCTACCGCTCGTGCGGCAACTGCTCCAAGCAGTACGCCCGCACGGTCGTCGTGCGGGACGTGCAGGTCACCGCGCCCGGCAAGTCGCTCGTCGGGATCAACTCCAACCTCGGCGACAAGGCGACGATCAGCGGCGTCACGATCATCGGCGACTCGTCGAAGAAGATCGCGATCTGCGAGGAGTACAAGGGCGTGACGTCGGGCGAGCCGAGCAAGGTCTCGTCCGGCCCGTCCGCGGCGTGCGGCTACTCGACGTCGTCGCTCACCTACCGGTGAGCCGCCCCCGGCGCGGACCGGTGACTGGTCCCGCCTGACGTCCCGCACCACCGACGGCACCGTCCCACGCTCCCGGGACGGTGCCGTCGGTCGTCGTCGGCCCGCCGCGGCGGGGCGTCGGCGCGGTCAGTGCGTGAAGCGCTCGGCGCGCTCGACGACGCGTCCACGGTGCGGGGCCTCGTCCCAGGTATAGACCGTGCAGCCGTCGATGAGGACGTGCTCCGCGCGCGCGTGCACGTCGAGCGGGTCGCCCGACCACACGACGACGTCGCCGTCGCGGCCCGGCTCGAGCGCGCCGACGCGGCCGTCGAGCCCGAAGAACGACGCGGGGTTGGTCGTGAGCGCCTCGAGCGCGGTCTGGCGTGGCAGGCCCTCCTTCACGGCGAGCGTCGCCTGGTGCACGAGGAAGTTGATGGGCACGACGGGGTGGTCGGTCGTGATCGCGACGCGCACGCCCGCGGCCGCGATGGCCGCGAGGTTCTCGATCGCGCGGTCGCGCAGCTCGACCTTGGAGCGGCTCGTGAACATGGGGCCGAAGATCACCGGCACGTCGCGCTCGGCGAGCACGTCGGCGATCTTGTGCGCCTCGGTCCCGTGGTTGACGACCAGGCGGTAGCCGAACTCGTCCGCGAGGCGCAGCGCCGTGGCGATGTCGTCGTGCCGGTGCGTGTGCTGGTCCCACACGAGCTCGCCGTCGAGCACACGGGCCAGGGTCTCCATCGCGAGGTCGGGCTTGAACGGCTCACCCTTGGTCGCCGCGGCGGCCCGCGCGGCGGCGTAGTGCCGGGCCTGGGTGAACGCCTCGCGGATGACCAGGGCCGTGCCGAGGCGCGTCGACGGGAGCTGCTTGCGCTCGCCGTACACGCGCTTCGGGTTCTCGCCGAGCGCCGACTTCACGCTCACCGCCGCGGAGATGACCTGCTCGTCGACCGTGCGGCCGCCCCACGTCTTCATCGCGACCGACTGACCGCCGATCGGGTTGCCCGAGCCGGGCTTCACGACGACCGACGTGATGCCGCCGACGAGCGCGTCGCGGAAGCCCTCGTCCTCGATGTTCACGGCGTCGACCGCCCGGACGCCCGCGGTGTTGGGCGTGACCATCTCGTTCGTGTCGTTCCCGGCGGCGCCCTCGCCCTCCTCGTGCAGGCCGACGTGCGCGTGCCCGTCGATGAACCCGGGTAGGACCCAGCGCCCGGTCGCGTCGATCACGCGCGTCCCCTCGGGCACCTCGACGTCCGTCCCGACCGCGGCGATCCGGCCGTCGACGACGAGCACCGTGCCGCCCTCGACCGGCGGCCCCGACACCGGCACGACGTAGCCGCCGGTGATCGCGACGTCCTGGGCGCCGATCCCGATGGTCGCCGCGACGTTGGTGACCGCGGTCATCGCGCCCGCGCACATGCGGTCGACCGCGTAGCCGGGGACGGTGCGGGGGAGGCCGGCGAGGACGCCGACCGTGCGGCCCAGGGTCAGCCCCTGGTCGCCCTGCTGGGTGGTCGCGGCGATCGCGACCTCGTCGACGCGCTCCGGCGGGAGGTCCGGGTGGCGACGGAGGAGCTCGCGCACGGTCTTGACGACGAGGTCGTCGGCGCGGGTGTGGGCGTAGAGCCCGTCCTTGCGCGCGCGGCCGAACGGGGTACGGACCCCGTCGACGAAGACGACGCGGCGGGCGACGGGCGGTCGGGCGGATGCGGTCGGCATCGGGCCTCCAGGCGTGGACGACGGTGTCCGGTGACGGGTGCGGGTCCCGCCGGGACGGGACCGCTGGGGCCGACGCTACCGGGACCTAGGTCCTACGTCAGCCGAAGTTACCGAAGAGTAACACCGCGTTCTCGGGAGCTCTCAGGCCCCGGGCAGCCCGGCGAACGCCGTCGCGAGCCGCTCCGCCAGCAGCTCGACCTGCCACGCGCGCGCACCACCCGTCGCGAGCGCGTCGGCGATGGTCGTCGCGTCCAGCGGGCGCGGCGGCGCCCAGCACAGCCGGCGCAGCAGGTCGGGCTGCAGCAGGTTCTCCGCCGGGACGGCATGGGTCTCCGAGAGCTCGGCCACGACGTCGCGGGCAGCCGCGAGGCGCGCCGCCGCCGCCGGGTCCTTGTCCG
>NZ_JAAXOY010000200.1 GCF_012396155.1 Cellulomonas septica
GGGAGCTCGTCCTCGTCCGGCACGGACGGCTCGCGGGGACCGCACGCGTCGACCGCCGCACCGACCCGCGACCCGTCGTCGCCGCGCTGCAGGCCAGCGGCGAGCACGTCGCCGCACCACCGTCCCCCGCCCCCGCCGCGCACCCCGAGGAGACCGACCTCCTGCTCGCCTGGCTCGACAAGCCCGGCGTCCGACTCGTCGAGGTCGCCGGCGGCTGGTCGATGCCCGCCCGCAGCGCCGTCGCGGTCGTCGATCCCGCCGCGGCCGTCGCGGATGCCGCGCGGCACGCGCAGGCCGACCCGGGCGGTGACCAGGGAGTCGGTACGACGCACCGGCCGCACCTGTCGCTCGTCGCCCCCGCGCCCAGCACGGCATGATGGGCGACATGCTGACCGCCATCGTGCTCATCGACGCCGACGCCGCGAAGGTCCCCGAGGTCGCCACCGCCATCGCCGACCTCCGCGGGGTCAGCGAGGTCTACTCCGTCACCGGCGACGTCGACCTCATCGCCGTCGTGCGGGTCCGCGAGCACGAGGCGCTCGCCGACGTCATCGCCGACAAGGTCGGCAAGGTGGACGGCGTCGTCCGCACGCAGACCTACATCGCGTTCCGCACGTACAGCCAGCACGACCTGGAGACCGCGTTCGCCCTCGGCCTCGAGGACTGACCGCACCCGCGGTGGCGCACGCGTCCCCTCGCCCGCTTCCGGGCGATCTCTCGCTCGTGCTCGACCGGCTGCTGGCAGAGGCGCCGCGCGACCGTCGCGCGCTCGTCGCGGTCGACGGTGCGGGAGGGAGCGGGAAGAGCACCGTCACGGGTCTGCTGGCAGCCCACGTGCCCGGGCGGCCCGTGGTGGTCCTCCACGCCGACGACTTCTTCCACCCGGCGCACGTCCGCCACGCCCGCGGGCGCCACTCCCCGGCGGGCTTCTGGCTCGACGCGTACGACTACGACGCGCTCACCGCGCAGGCGCTCGGCCCGCTGGGCCCGGGCGGCGACGGCCTCTTCCGCCCGGCGGTGACCCACGGAGCGCACGACGGGGCACCGCGGCCCGGTCGCGTCCAGGCCGCGCCCGACGCGCTCGTGCTCGTCGACGGCACCTTCCTGCACCGCGCCGAGCTGGCCGGCTTCTGGGACTGGTCGGTGTACCTGGACGTGCCGCTCGACGTCGCGGGGCTCGTGCTCCTCGGGGCGTCCGCGCTCGGTGCGTGGCCACTGCTGCGGCCCGACGTCTGGCCCGCCGCCGTGCGGGTCGGTGCCGCCGTGCTGCTCACGGTCGGCACGGGCGTGAGCCTGTGGACGTCGGGACCGGTCGCGCTCGTCGCGCTCGCGGTCACGCAGGTCGTGGCCGGGCTCGTGGTCGCGACCGTCCTGAGCACGCGCCGCCCGGCCCCGCCCGGGATCCCCCGCACGGCGATCAGCACGGGCTTCGCGGGGCTGGGCGTCGTGCTGCCGCTCCTGCTCTACATGCTCGACTACGACGTGCCGCTGCCGGTCGACAACGCGTGGGTCGTGGTCCTCGCCGCCGCGGTCGTGGGCCTCGCCGGGCTGCGCCGCCGCACGCCCGAGGTCGCCGCACAGGTCGACGACCCGCCGCTCGACGACGAGAAGGTCCCCGCGCGCGTCAACGCCGCGCGCCTCCTCCTCATCCCGGGCGTCGTGCTGGCCCTCGTCGGCGTCCTGGCCGGCCATCGCGGCTGGAGCACGACCGGCGCGACCGTCCCCGCGGAGGCCGCGGACGGTCCGCTCACCGTCGTCGACTGGAACCTGCACTACGGGGTGTCCCCGCTGACGGCCGTCGACCTCGAGGGGGTCGCCCGCACGATCGAGGCCGCCGACCCCGACGTCGTCACGCTCCAGGAGGTCGAGCGCGGCTGGATCTTCGGCGGGGGCGCCGACATGGCGACGTGGCTCGCGCACCGCCTCGACATGACGATCCGCTTCGCCCCCGCCGCCGACCACCAGTTCGGCAACGCCGTGCTCGCACGCTCGGGCCTCACGGACGTCACCGTCCACCCGCTCCCCTACGGCGACGGCCCGCAGCAGCGGTCGGCGCTGTCCGCGACCCTCACGACCGCGTCCGGGACCCCCGTGCGCGTCACGTCCGTGCACCTGCAGCACCGCGCGTCCAACACCCCGACGCGGCTCGACCAGCTCGACGCGCTCCTCGCCGCCGAGCCCGTCACGGGCGCCGCGATCCTCGCGGGCGACCTCAACGCCGAGCCCGGCTCGCCCGAGCTCGACCTCCTCACGGACGCCGGGTGGGTCAGCGCCGTCGACGCGGCGGGCGACCCGGACGCGCTCACCGAGCCGAGCACCGACCCCGCGCACCGCATCGACTGGGTGCTCGGTCAGGGCGTCACGTTCACCGCCGCGACCGTGGGCACGTCGACGCTCTCCGACCACCTGCCGGTCGTCGCGACGTTCACGGCCTGACGAGTCGGGCGGTCGCGGGGCTCAGTCCGTACCGATGTCGGCCTGAGCCCTGCGCTCCGCTCCCGGCGCGTGCCGCTGCCCGGCCCACACCGTCCGCTGCGCTCCGCGCTCAGTCCGTACCGATGTCGGCCTGAGCCCTGCGCTCCGCTCCCGGCGCGCGCCGCTGCCCGGCCCGCACCGTCCGCTGCGCTCCGCGCTCAGTCCGTACCGATGTCGGCCTGAGCCCTGCGCTCCGCTCCCGGCGCGTGCCGCTGCGCGGCCCGCACCGTCCGCTCCGCTCCGGGCTCAGTCCGCGGAGCGGTGGTGGAGCATGCGCGCGACCTCGCCGATCGTCCCCGACATCGACGGGTAGACGGTCGAGGCGTCGGCGACCTGGTCGGCCGTGAGGCGGTGCGTCACCGCGAGCGTGAGCGGGAAGATCGACTCGCTCGCGCGCGGCCCGACGACGACCGCGCCCAGGATCGTGCCGGTCCCCTCGGCGGCAAAGATCTTCACGAACCCGTCGCGCACGCCCAGCATCTTCGCGCGCGGGTTGCGGGCGAGCGGCAGGGTGCTGACGGTGTAGTGCACGCCGAGCTCGGTGAGCCGCGCCTCGGTCGAGCCGACGGTCGCGATCTCGGGCGCGGTGAAGATGTTCGCGGACACCCCGCGCACGGACAGCGGCTTCACCGCGTCGCCGAGCGCGTGCGACATCGCGATGCGGCCCTGCGTCGCCGCGACGGACGCGAGCGGGAAGACGCCCGTGACGTCGCCGGCCGCGTAGACGCCGCGCACGGACGTCCGGGACACCTTGTCGACCTCGACGTGACCCGACGGCGTGAGGCGCACGCCGGCCTCCTCGAGGCCGAGGCCGGCGGTCGTGGGGATCGACCCGACGGCGAACAGCACGTGCGACGCCTCGATGACGCGCCCGTCGGCGAGCGACACCTCGACCCGGTCGCCGACCCGGCGCGCGCCGGCGGCGCGCGAGCGCGACAGCACGGTCATGCCGCGCGCCTTGAAGACGTCCTCGAGCAGCTGGGCGGCGTCGGCGTCCTCACCCGGCAGGACGCGGTCACGTGACGACACGAGCGTGACGTCGGCGCCGAGCGACGTGTACGCGCCCGCGAACTCGGCGCCGGTCACGCCCGACCCGACGACGACGAGCTTCTCGGGCAGCTCCTGCAGGTCGTAGAGCTGCGTCCACGTGAGGATGCGCTCCCCGTCGGGGACGGCCTCGGGCAGGACGCGCGGCGTGGCCCCCGTGGAGACGAGCACGACGTCGGCGTCGAGCACCTCCTCCTCGCCGTCGGCCGTGGTCGCGACGACGCGCGCGGGGCCGTCGAGCCGGCCGTGGCCGAGGACCGTGCGCACGCCCTCGCGGTCGAGGCGGCCGCGGATGTCGGCGGACTGCGCGGCCGCGAGCGCCTTCACGCGCGCGTTGACCGCGGCGAGGTCGATGCTGTGCCGCACGAGCGAGCCGACGCCGGACTCGGCGACCGTCCCGGGCGCCGAGATGCCGTCGAGGCGGATGCCGAGCTCGGGCGCGCGGTCGGCGATCGTCATCCACTCCGCGGTGGCGATGAGGGTCTTCGACGGCACGACGTCGGTCAGGACCGCGGCACCCCCGAGCCCCGCACGCTCGACGACGGTGACGTCGGCGCCCAGGCGGCGCGCGACGAGCGCGGCCTCGTAGCCGCCGGGTCCGCCGCCGACGACGACGACGCGGGGCGCTCGGGAACGGTCGGTGTCCTGCGACGGGGTGCTCACGGGTGCCCATTCTGCCTGCCCGGCCCGCCCGCGGCCGTCCGCACACCGCCGCCCGGGCCCGCGCACGCGTCCGCAGCGCGCGGCCGGGGCGTCCTGCGTCGCACCGGTCGGTGCGGGCTAGCCTTCGAGCATGAGCGACCTCACCGACGTGCCCGACCTCGACGACCCCGCGACCGACCCGTTCGAGGTGGCCCGTGCGGCCGCCGCGCACCTGGCCAGCGCGACGGGCGTCGCGAAGCACGACGTGGCGCTGGTCCTCGGCTCGGGCTGGGGCGGCGCGGCAGACCTGCTGGGCGAGACGGTCGCCGAGCTGCCCAGCACCGAGATCCCCGGCTTCAGCGCCGCGGCGGTCGTCGGCCACGTCGGCACGATCCGCTCGATCCGCATCGCGGGCACCCCCGACGACGCCCCGAAGCACGCGCTCGTGCTCGGGTCGCGCACCCACCTGTACGAGGGCCGCGGGGTGCGGCGCGTGGTGCACGGTGTGCGGACCGCGGCCGCCGCAGGCGCGTCGGTGCTCGTGCTGACGAACGGGTGCGGTGGCCTGAACCCGGCCTGGGGTCCGGGCACCCCGGTGCTCATCCGGGACCACATCAACCTGACGGGGACGTCGCCGCTCGAGGGCCCGACGTTCGTCGACCTCACCGACCTGTACTCGTCGCGGCTCCGCGACGTCGCCCGCACGGTCGACCCGACGCTCGACGAAGGCGTGTACGTCCAGTTCCGCGGGCCGCACTACGAGACCCCCGCCGAGGTCGCGATGGCGGGCCGGATCGGTGGCGACCTCGTGGGCATGTCGACGACGGTGGAGGCGATCGCCGCGCGCCACGCCGGGCTCGAGGTCCTGGGCGTGTCGCTCGTGACGAACTTCGGGGCGGGCATCAGCGAGACACCCCTGTCGCACACGGAGGTCCTCGAGGCCGGCGCCGCGGCAGGACCACGGATCAGCGCGCTGCTCGCGGAGGTCGTCCGGCGAGTCTGACGCCCGCCGCACGACCACGCACGCCCCCGACGCCCGCGGCCGCCGCACGACCGGCCGCGGGCGTCCGCGCACGTCAGGGC
>NZ_JAAXOY010000201.1 GCF_012396155.1 Cellulomonas septica
GGCGCCGCATGACGGCCTTGTCCTGCGCGTGCCGCAGCGCCCCTGCGGCCGGTCGGACCGCGACACCCGCGTCGGCGAGCCGCTCGAGCAGGTCGTTGGGCACGTGCTCGTGCTCGAACGTCAGCGCGGTCGCGCCGTCGACGATGCCCTCGATCGCCGCCGCGTCGGACGCCGCCCCGACGGGTGCGTCGACCACGACCTGCGCCGCGGACGACGACGCGTCCTCCACGAGGACCCGCAGGTGGACGCCGAGCGCCGTCGCCGCGGGCGCCATCATCCGTGCGAGCTGACCGCCGCCGACCACCGCCACCACAGGAGCTGCCACGGGCGTCGAGCCTAACCGAGCGGACGCCGCGACCCGTGCGGCGTCCACCGCGCACGTCGAATCGCTTCAGCGCGGACCGCTCCCGCCTTCACCCTGCCGGTTCCCAGGTGGCCCCGCTATCCTCGCGGCAGCCCAGGCGAGGAGACCACCACCGTGAGTGCCACCGACGAGCGCCGCCTCGCGGACGTCCCGCGCACGTCCGGCACGCGGCCGCAGCCGGCGCTCCGCCTCGCGGCGCTGCGCGCGCGCGGTCTCGAGATCGCGAGGTTCCTGTCCGTCGGCGGTGTCGCGTTCGTCGTCGACCTCGGCGTCTTCAACCTGCTGCGGTTCGGCCCCGGCGAGCTGCTCGAGGCGAAGCCGATCACCGCGAAGATCGTCTCGATGGCGCTCGCGACGGTCGTCTCCTGGCTCGGCAACCGGTACTGGACCTTCGCGTCGCACCGCACCGAGCGGCACGGGCGCGAGCTCGTCGTGTACGGCGCGATCAACCTGGTCGGCGCGGCCGTGCCGATCCTCACGCTCGCGTTCTCGCACTACGTGCTGCAGCTCGACACCCCGCTGGCCGACAACGTGGCGACCGTCGTCGGCATCGGCGTGGGGACCGTCCTGCGGTACGTCGGCTACAAGCGCTGGGTGTTCACCGGGCACCGCACCGCCGCCTGAGCCGCGACGGTCGGGCCGTCAGGGCACGTCGGCCTGGATGAGGACGCCGTCGCCCCACGCCGTCAGCACGCCGTCGCTCGCGGGCGCGAACGCCGCCTGCCCCCGCGTCAGCACCATCGGCTCGCCGTCCTGCGCGCGCACCTCGACCTCGCCCTCGAGGCACAGGAGCACACGCGGACCTCGCCCCGGGATCCGCGTCGCGCCCTCGTCGGTCAGCCGCGTGACGGAGAGCTCGAAGTCGTCGACGGGCGCGTAGAAGATCTCGGTCGACGTGAACACGCGCTCCGGGGCGATACGGATGGGCGGGGCGGCGACGACGTCGAGGTTCGCGAACAGCTCCGGCAGGTCGATGTGCTTGCCCGTGAGGCCGGCCCGCAGCACGTTGTCGGAGTTGGCCATGATCTCGACTCCCACGCCGTGCAGGTACGCGTGCACCGCGCCGGCCGGCACGAAGAGCGCGTCGCCGGGCTGCAGCGTCACCGGGTTGAGCAGCACCGACGTCACCGCACCGGCGTCGCCGGGATAGGCCGCCGCGAGGCGCATGACCGTCCGGTCCGTCCGCGGCGACGGTGAGCCGTCGGCCAGGCGCTGCGCGCACGCGTCGGCGAGCTTCTGCACGTCGCCCTGGCCGGGGCGGGTCTCGGGCGACAGCAGCCACTCGAAGGCCGCACGCACGCCCGCCGACGTCGGGTCGGCCATGAGCAGCCCGCGCAGGTCCGCGGCCAGCGGTGCGTCGAGGCCGTGCAGGAGCTCCGCCGCACGGCGCGGGGCCCGGAAGCCCACCATCGCGTCGAACCGCGTGAGGGCGTACACGAGCTCGGGCTTGTGGTTGCGGTCCCGGTAGTTGCGGTGGTCGGCGCGCAGCGGGACGCCCGCGGCGTCCTCGGCGGCGTACCCCGTGCGGGCGCGCTCGCGGCTCGGGTGCACCTGGAGCGACAGCGGCGAGTCCGCGGCGATCACCTTGAGCAGGTAGGGCAGCTCACCGCCGAACCGGGTCGCGACGTCCTCGCCGAGCGTGGCCGTCGGGTCGTCGGCGATCACGCGGTCCAGCGGCACGTCGAGCTCGTCGTCGTGCACCACGGCGGGCGCGCTCGGGTGCGCACCGAACCAGGCCTCGGCGACCGGGCGGCCGTCCGGGACGCTGCACAGCAGGTCGGGGATGGCCGTCGTCGAGCCCCAGACGTAGTGCTGCGTCGCTGGCGTGATGCGGCGCACGAGCTCGCCTTCCTTCCGGGTGCGGGGATCACGGGCGGCGGTGCCGGCCCGTCCACGGAAGGGTACGCGAGCCGTCGGCGCGGACCCCCGACTCAGGGCCCGAATCGCGACATTTCGCCCGCTCGGCCGATCAGCGTCGCCGGCGGTCGGGTCGCGCCGACACCACGGCGCCGAGCGGCAGGACCACGTCCGGGCGCATCGACGCGGGCACCCCGGACAGGAAGAGCGCGAAGACCGCCGGGCGGCGCTGCGCGAGCTCGAGGCGGCCGCCGTCTGCGCTCGCGAGGTCGCGCGCGAGCGCGAGACCGAGGCCAGTCCCCGCACCCGACGTGACCTCGCGCTCGAAGATCCGGCCCGCGAGCTCGTCCGGCACGCCCGCGCCCTCGTCGGCGACCTCGACCACGACCGCCCCCGACGGCCCGCCCGTGCGCGACCGCACCGTCGTGGTGCCCGCACCGTGCTTGAGGGAGTTCTCGATGAGCGTCGCGAGCACCTGCGCGAGCGCGCCGGGCGTCGCGAGCACCTGGGTCTGCGGGTCGACCTCCACGACGAGGCGCCGGCCTGCCGCGGCGAACGTCGGCGCCCACTCCTCCTCCTGCTGGTGCACGACGTCGACGAGCGGGACGGCCTCGGTCGTGCCACCCTGCGCGCGACGCGAGCTCGTGAGCAGGTCGTCGACGACCCGCACGAGGCGCTCGACCTGCTCGAGCGAGATGCGGGCCTCCTCGCGCACCTGCGGGTCGTCGGTCGCGAGCGTGATCTCCTCGAGCCGCATCGACAGCGCGGTGAGCGGGGTGCGCAGCTGGTGGGAGGCGTCGGACGCGAACTGCCGCTCGGCGGCCAGCCGCCCCGCCATCCGGTCGGCGGACCGGGCGAGCTCGGCCGCGACGAGGTCGATCTCCTCGACCCCGGACGGTTCGAGGCGCGGCCGGACCTGCCCCGACCCGAGCTGCTCGGCCGACGCCGCGAGGTAGACGAGGGGTGCGGCGAGCCTGTTCGCCTGCCAGATCGCCATCGCGATGCCCGCCGCGAAGGCCACGACCGCCGCGACGACGACGAGCGCGATGACGCGGGCGCTCACCCAGAAGACGTCCCAGAACGAGACCGACAGCACGACCACGGCGTGCGAGTCCGTCGTGGTCTCGAGCGTGAGCGCGCGGCCCTCGACCGGGGTGCCCGCCTCGTAGATCTCGCCGTCGGTCGTGCGGACGACGACGTTCGCGGGGATCTCGTCGACGCGGCCCGCCGCGGGCTCGAGCATGCGGTCGGTGTAGGCGATGCCGGAGTCGGCGCGGAAGTCGACGGTCTCCGCCGCCGAGTCGAGCCGTGCCTCGAGCCGGCGCAGCTCGTTCTCACGGACGAGCTGCGCGCCGAGGAACGCGAGCGGGAAGCCCAGCAGGACGACCGCGACGGTGACCGCCGCGATCGTCGCCTGGAGGACGCGACGGCGCACGCGTCAGGCCCGCTCGCCCGCGCCCGTCTCGAACCGGAAGCCCATGCCGCGCACCGTCGTGACGTAGCGCGGGGCGCCCGCGTCGTCGCCGAGCTTGCGGCGCAGCCACGAGACGTGCATGTCGAGCGTCTTGGTCGAGCCCGTCGGGTCGGAGCCCCACACCTCCCGCATGAGGGTCTCGCGCGCGACGACGGTCCCCGCGGCGGCGACGAGCACGCGCAGCAGGTCGAACTCCTTGGCCGTCAGGTGCAGCTCGCGCTCGCCCTGGAACGCGCGGTGCGCCGCGACGTCGACGCGCACGTTCTGCGCGTGCAGCTCGTCCTCGTCCGCAGGGTCGCCCACGCTGCGACGCAGGAGCGCCCGCACGCGGGCGAGCAGCTCCGCGAGCCGGAAGGGCTTCGTGACGTAGTCGTCGGCACCCGCGTCGAGCCCGACGACGAGGTCGACCTCGTCGGCGCGCGCGGTGAGCACGAGGACGGGGGTCGTGAGGCCCTGGTTGCGGATCGCCCGTGCGACGTCGAGCCCGTCCATGTCGGGCAGCCCGAGGTCGAGCACGACGAGGTCGGCCGACGAGGCACCGTCGATCGCACCTTGACCCGTGCCTTGCACGCGCACGTCGTAACCTTCACGCCCGAGGGCGCGGGCCAAAGGCTCGGCAATCGCGGGATCGTCCTCCGCCAGCAGCACCTGGGTCATCGCCCCATGCTAGGTCACGGGACGGTCTGGTCCGCCAGTGCCCACGCGATGTCGGTCGAGGTCGGCGCCGCGCACGTCCCGGGGCGCACGCCCGCGACGGCCGGGTCCTCCCGGGGTCGCGCGGTGACCCGAGCGAGGTCCGCCCGCGGGTGCACGACGCACGGCGGCGGCCCGCCTAGGCTCGTCGCGTGAGCTGGTGGGACCGGGTGCTGCGCTGGGAGGACTCCCACCGGTTCGTCGTCGACCTGCTCGGCACGCTGCTCGTGCTGCTCGTCGGCGTCACCGCGAACGTCAACCTCGTCGACGGGACGTCCGGGCGCGGCCTGACCGAGATGGTCGTCGCGTTCCTGCTCATCGCCCCGCTCGCGTGGCGCCGCGTGCGCCCGACGGCGTCGGCCGCGACCGTCTACAGCGTCGCGCTGCTGCAGATGCTGTTCGTCACGCCGCTCATGATCCCCGCCGACTTCGCGGTGCTCGCGGCGCTCTACTCGGTGACCGTGCACGGTCCCCGCTGGGCGCACCGCGTCGCGATGGTCGGCGCGCTCGTGGGCGGCGTCCTGCTGCCGGTCACGCTCGTGACCTGGTGGAACCCGCCGTCGGCGGTCGCGACGACGATCTTCGTGTGGTCCGTCGCCGCGGCCGTGTGGGCGTTCGGCCTCGCACGCCGCTCGCGTCGCGAGACGCTCGAGGCGCTCGTCGACCGTGCCGCCCAGCTCGAGCGCGAGCGCGACCAGCAGGCCCAGATCGCGACCGCCGCCGAGCGCGCGCGCATCGCGCGCGAGATGCACGACATCGTCGCCCACTCGCTCACCGTCATGATCGCGCAGGCCGACGGCGGCCGGTACGCCGCGAGCGCCGACCCCGCCGCCGCCACGCGCG
>NZ_JAAXOY010000202.1 GCF_012396155.1 Cellulomonas septica
CTACGACACCGTCATCGAGCCCGGCATGGTCTTCACCATCGAGCCCATGCTCAACCTCGGCACGCCCGACTGGGTCATGTGGGACGACGACTGGACCGTCGTGACGGCCGACGGCCGCCGCAGCGCGGGCGGGCGGCGCAGCCGGTAGGAACGGTCACCATGACCGTCGTCGGCTTCCACCACTCGCACGAGCAGATCCACCCGCGCGCGCTCCTCGAGGCCGCCCGGCACGCCCAGGACGTCGGCTTCGACGCGGGCATGTGCTCCGACCACTGGGCGCCCTGGAGCGCGACCCAGGGCCACTCCGGCTACGCGTGGACGTGGCTCGGCGCCGCGCTCGCGACCACCGACCTCCCGTTCGGCGTCGTCAACGCACCCGGCCAGCGCTACCACCCGGCCGTGATCGCGCAGGCGGTCGCGACGCTCGGGGCGATGTTCCCGGGCCGCTTCTGGGTCGCGCTCGGGTCGGGCGAGAACGTCAACGAGCACATCACGGGCGACCGCTGGCCCTCGAAGGCCGAGCGTGACGCGCGGCTGCGCGAGTGCGTGGACGTGATCCGGGCGCTGCTCGACGGCGAGGAGGTCACGCACGACGGGCTCGTGCGCGTCGATCGCGCCCGCCTGTGGACGCTCCCCGCGGAGCGACCGCTGCTCATCGGTCCCGCGGTCACGCCCGCGACCGCCGCAAGGCACGCGGACTGGGCCGACGGGCTCGTCACCGTCAACCAGGACCCGGCGGTCCTGCGCGAGGTCGTCGACGCCTACCGCTCCGCGAGCGGTCGGGGCACGATCGCGCTCCAGGTGCACGTCGCGTGGGCGCCCGACGAGGCCTCCGCGTTCGCGCTCGCGCGCGAGCAGTGGACCGCCAACGTCGTCGGCCCACCCGTCGCGTGGGACCTCGACACCCCCGAGTCGTTCGACGCGCTCGTCCCGAACCTCACCGACGACCTGGTCCGTCGCTCGGTGCTCGTCGAGCACGACCCCGTACGGCTGCGGGACCGCGTCGCGGCGCTCGTCGGCCTCGGCTTCGACGCGGTGTACCTGCACCAGGTCGCGACCGACGAGACCGCCCGCCGCGACAAGCACCCCGCCGCCGAGCCCACGAGCACCCCGGCGGCGTACAACCTGCGCGCGTTCCTCGACATGGCGGGCGAGCACCTCGTCCCGCAGCTGCGGGAGGTGGCCGCATGAGGATCCGCGACACCGGCGACCTGTGGTGGAAGAACGCGGTCGTCTACTGCCTCGACGTCGAGACGTACATGGACTGGAACGACGACGGCGTCGGCGACCTGCCGGGCCTCGTCCAGCGCATCGACCACCTCGCCGACCTCGGCGTGACGTGCCTGTGGCTCATGCCCTTCTACCCGACCGCCGACCGCGACGACGGCTACGACATCGTCGACTTCTTCGGCGTCGACCCGCGCCTGGGCGACGCGGGCGACCTCGTCGAGCTCATCCGGACGGCGCGCGACCGCGGCATCCGCGTCATCGCCGACCTCGTCGTCAACCACACGAGCGACCGGCACCCGTGGTTCCGCTCGGCACGCAGCAGCGTGGACTCGCCGTTCCGCGACTTCTACGTGTGGAGCGCGACCAAGCCGCCGGACACGTCCGACCAGGTCGTCTTCCCCGACCAGGAGACGGGCATCTGGACGCTCGACGAGAAGACGGGCGAGTACTACCGGCACCGGTTCTACCGGCACCAGCCGGACCTCAACACCGCCAACCCGCGGGTTCGCGACGCGATCGCCAAGGTCGTCGGCTACTGGGCGGAGGTCGGGCTGTCCGGGTTCCGCGTCGACGCCGTGCCGTTCTTCCTGGCCGACGCCGCCAAGGGCAAGGGCGACGACATCGAGCGCCCGCACGACTTCCTCAAGTCGTTGCGCGCGTTCCTCACGCGGCGCACGGGCGACGCGATCCTCATGGGCGAGGTCAACCTGCCGTACGAGGAGCAGCGGCAGTTCTTCGGCGACGACGACGGCGACGGGCTCGCGGACGGCGACGAGCTCACGCTGCAGTTCGACTTCGTCCTCATGCAGCAGCTCTACCTCGCGCTGGCCCGTCGTGACGCGGGCCCGGTCGCGACCACGCTGGAGTCGCGGCCGCCGATCCCGCGCGACGCGCAGTGGGCGACGTTCGTGCGCAACCACGACGAGCTGACCCTCGACAAGCTGTCCGACGACGAGCGTGCCGAGGTGTTCGAGGCCTTCGGCCCCGACCCCGACATGCAGCTCTACGGCCGCGGGCTGCGCCGCCGGCTGCCGACGATGCTCGACGGCGACCCGCGCCGCGTGCGGATGGTCTACTCGCTGCTGTTCTCGCTGCCCGGCACGCCCGTGCTGTTCTACGGCGAGGAGATCGGCATGGGCGAGAACCTCGCCGCCGAGGGGCGGATGGCGGTGCGCACGCCCATGCAGTGGACGTCGGAGCGCAACGGCGGGTTCTCCCGGGCGCGTGCGTCGCGGCTGAGCGGACCCGTCGTCGAGGGCGGGTACGGGCCCGAGCACGTCAACGTCGCGGACCAGCGGCGCGACCCCGGGTCGCTGCTCACGTTCGTCCAGACGCTCGTGCGGCGGTACCGCGAGAGCCCGGAGCTCGGCTGGGCGACCGACGTCGAGATCCTCGACCAGCCGCACGCCGCGGTCCTCGCGCACCGCAGCACGTGGCAGGACGGCTCGACGGTCGCGCTGCACAACCTGGGCGACGAGGCCGTCGAGGTCCCGCTCGACCTGCCCGACTGCGTCCCGGACGACGACGGCGGCGTGGCGGTGCGGCTCGTCGACCTGCTGCACGCGCAGGAGTGGACGTGCGACGAGCGCGGCCGTGCCACCGTGCCGCTCGACGCGTACGGGTACCGGTGGTTGCGCGTCGTGCGGGAGGACAGCCGCCGCCTGCTGTGAGGCGGGCGGTGCCTCAGCCCTCGACGCCGGTCGCGTCGTGCGACGCCCCGACCGGCTTCGACTCCGGCGACCCGCGCTCGCGCAGGTAGATCGACAGCACGACCATCGACAGCACCGCGAGGAACTCGGACTGCCAGTTCTGCAGGGTCCGGTTCCAGAAGTCGGGGAGCGCGAGGTACTGCGACCACGTGACCGGGTCGAGGTGGTCGCGCAGCTGCTCCTCGGAGTACGCGACGCTGCCCGCGAGCGACTGCGCGTACCAGCTGAGCAGGAAGATCGAGCCCATCACCAGGCCGAGGGAGTGCGAGTAGACCGACAGCCGCCACCCGCGCACGCGCGCCCAGGCGGGGGAGTCCGCCGTCGCGTGCTCGGCGACACGCTGGTCCTCGTCGCTCTCGCGACCGACCTCGTCGGGCTTCTTCGACTCGGGCGAGCCCACCTGGACCAGCCACACCGTCGCGAGGATGTACAGCAGGAACTGGAGGAACTCCGACTGCCAGTTCTCGGTGATGTCGACCGCGAACTGCGACGACGTGATGTACCGCCCGAGCGTGACCGGCTCGAGCCCGTCGGCGAGCTGCTCCTCGTTGTACAGCGCCGTGCCGCTCAGGGCCTGCCCGGCGACGGCGAGGACGAAGATGCCCGCGAAGAACAGGCTCAGCGAGGCGTCCCGGAGCGTGCGGCGGGCGCTCACCGGTTCACCATCGCGAGGACGATGCAGTAGGCGAGGCCGAGGTAGGTCCCGCCGAGTGTGACGACGAACAGCACACGACGGGACATCACGCCTCCAGCGCGCAGTCGTAGGGACGCGGCGGCCGTGGGTCGCACGCGGCGGCCGTCACGACCCAGGTGTCACCCGACGCGGCGAGGAACAGCGTGTCCTGCGGTGTCCGCGCCTGGGCCTGGCCGCCCGCGCGGCGGACGGTCACGTCGCCGTCGGAGGCCCGGGCGCTCAGGTCGGCGCCGAGGTCGCCCGACGTCAGCGCGTCGGCGCACGGCTCGCCCTCCTCGTCCTCGACCGCCTCGACGACGGCCGGCGCGAGCAGCGCGCACGCAGCCTCGCCGTCTCCGGCGTCGACGGCGGCGTAGAACTCCTGGGCCACGTCGGCCACGTCGCCCCGCACCTGCGCGGGGGACGAGCATGCCGCCGCGGCGACGACGACGAGCGCGAGCACCACGCCGGCCGGACCACGTCTGCTGACCATGGGCCGATGCTCGCCCGTGCCGCGCGGTTCGGCACGTCAGGCGGTCGCGCGCGCCCTCACCACCGCACGTCGACGCCGTCGCACGACGCGGGGGGCCACGACGTGGGCGCCGCCTGCTCATCCGTGACGGCCGCGGCTCGTGCACGCCCGAGGTTCCAGCCGAAGCCGCTCTCCGCCTCACGCAGCGACATCCCGTCGAGCACGCACGAGCGCAGCGGCTCGTCGAGCGAGTCGACCGCGGGCACCGCGTCGGCCGACAGGCCCTGCAGGTAGCGGACGTCGAGCGGGACGTCGAGGTCCGCGCCGGTGTTGTGCCGCACGATCTGCGCGTCCGGGTCGACCGCCGCCAGCGCGAGCACCGCTGCGCCCACGACCCCGAGCACGGCCGTCGGCAACCAGCCCGCCCGCCACCGCACCCCTGCGACGAGGACCAGCACCAGCACCGCGCCCATCACGGCCTCGGCGAGCGCGACCCACAGGCGCAGCCGCGTGAGGCCGAACGCGTCGACGTACAGGTCCAGGCGCAGGAGCGCCGACGCCACGACCCCGAGCGTCCCCACGCACAGCACGCCGAGACCGGCGCGGACGACCGCGCGCTCGCGACCGGTCCCGCGCGGCGCGTGCCGTGCGGCGAGGGCGACGACGACCAACGTGAGCGCGGTCGCGACGACGAGCTGGGCGAACCCCTGCCGCGCGTACTGCGCGTACGTGAGTCCCGCCGTCTCGAGCACGTGCCGGTGACCCCCCGCGAGCGCGGTCGCCTGCACCGTCACGAACGCGACCACCACGAGGTCCAGCGCGACGACCGGGATCGCCCACTCGGCGACCCCGGCGGGCCGCCCCGGACCGGGCCGCAGCGTCGACCAGCCCGGCGGGTGGGCCGCGAGCTGCGCGTTCGCCGCGGCCGCGACCGACACCAGGAGCGCCACGACGACCTGCCCGGGCAGCACGCCGAGGTCGATCCGCGGCAGCAGGCTCGCGAACACGCGGTCCGCGCTCGCGAACAGCGCACCGAACGTCACGACGACGACCGCGGCGAGCGCGACGGCGCGACCCACGCGCAGCACCTGCTGGCGCCGTGCCCCGACCGCGTCGCCCGCCCCGTGCCGCAGCCACGGCAGCGCGCGCACGACGCCGGCCAGCCAGCTCAGCGGCGCGGCCACCACTG
>NZ_JAAXOY010000203.1 GCF_012396155.1 Cellulomonas septica
GACCCGCCCGACGTGACCGTCGCCGTCAGCGCCCCCAGGCCCACGATCCTGGCGCCGCGCCGTGCCGCGAGGTCCACGGCGGCACCGACGCGGTCACGCGCGGCGTGCGGGGCCTCGAGCATGTGCCGGGCGCCGAACGGGACCAGCACCACGCGACCGACCGGGTCGGGCGTGACGTCGGGCAGGTGGACCCGGGCCATCGTGAAGGGCCGGAGCGGCAGGCGGCGGACCGCCCGGTCGGCGACGCCCTCGGGGACGCGACCGAGCGGCGACCAGACGCGCGCGAGGTCGTCGGACACCCGGGCCCGCGGGTGGACCAGGAACGCGAACGGGACGGCACTCATCGGCGGTTCTCCAGGGGATCGCGGCCGCGCGGGGCCGGTCGTGGGTGCGGCCCGGGGGCCGCGACGGAGGTGAAGAGGTCCGGCAGCGGATGCCAGATACGTCGGTCACCCGGTCGGCCGCCCGTGCACGCCCATGCTCGTCGCGCCCGCGCACCCGGGGCGTCCGCCGCTGGTCGGGTCGTCGACGGCCCGTCGTCCCCCGACGGTCTGGTCCCGCGCCCGCGCATCCACCGGCCGACGGACTTCCGCACGGCGTCGGACCCCCGGACGTGGGGGGAACCATGAGGGGTGATTCGGGGGCATGCCGGATGTCGACGCGACCGCGGGCTCCCTAGGTTCGGGCCATGACCTCCGACCAGCCCAGCGCGACCCTGACCGCCCCACCCGCGGCCGCCGTCCCTGCCGTCGCCGTCGTCGCCCCGCCGCCGGCCGTGCCGGACCGCCGCTCGCTGGCCCCGGACCTCGCGCGCGGCATGCTGCTGCTGTTCATCGCGCTCGCGAACGTGTGGGGCTACCTGTGGTCGACCGGTGAGACGGGTCCCGGGGGGCGACCGGCGGGCGGGTCGGGCGTCGACCACCTGGTCGACGCGCTGACCGCGTTCTTCGTCGACGACCGCTCGCGGCCCATGTTCGCGATCCTCTACGGGTTCGGCCTCGCGACGATGGCGAGCCGGCTCGCGGCGCGCGGCGCGGACCGCAGAGGGGTGCGCCGGGTGCTGGCCCGACGCGGCGGGTGGCTCGTCGTGCTGGGCCTCGTGCACTCGGCGCTGCTGTTCGGCGGCGACATCCTCGCGACCTACGGCGTGACGGGCCTGATCGCGCTCGCCTTCCTGCAGCGGTCGCGCACGACGCTCTGGATGTGGTTCGCCGCCGGCACGCTGCTGTCGACCGCGGCCGGCGTCGTCCTGTTGCTGTTCTTCGAGGAGGGGTTCGGCGGCGACGGCACCCCGACGACCGGCTACCTGGCCTCGGCCGGCGAGCGGCTGCTGTCGTCGGGCGTCTCGATCGGGCTCGCGGCCGTGCTGCTGTTCTTCGTGCCGCAGGTCGTGCTCGGCATCCTGCTGTCGCGTGCGGGCTGGCTGACCCGCCCGTGGGAGCATCGCCGCCGCCTCGGTCAGGTCGTCGTGGTCGCGCTCGCCGTCAACGTCGTCGGCAACCTGCCGTGGGCCCTCGTCGTCGGGCACGTGTGGGAGCCGTCGTCGACCGTCGGCGGGGTGCTGGAGATCGTCCACATCGCGTCGGGCGTCGTCATGGGCCTGGGGTACGTGTGCCTGTTCGGCTGGCTCGCGGCCGTCTGGCACGACCGCCGCGACCTGCCCGTGGTGCGGGCGGTGACCGCCGTCGGCGAGCGGTCGCTCACGTCGTACCTGCTGCAGTCCGTGATGTTCGCGCCGCTGCTGAGCGCATGGGGTCTCGGTCTGGGCGGCCGGATCGGCACGGCGACAGCTGCTGCGCTCGCCGTCGCCGTCTGGCTCGTGACGGTCGCCGTCGCCGTCGCACTCGACCGCGCGGGACGCCGCGGGCCCTTCGAGGTCCTCCTGCGCCGCCTCACCTACGGCCGCCGCCCGGGCTGACGACCGTCGACGACGACCCGCCCGCGTCTAGGTCCGCCATCGCGCATCCGGGCGGCCGTCGTACTCGCCGAACCGCGCGAACGAGAAGGAGGGCTCGTCGCCGTCGACCTCAGCAGCGCAGAAGTACCGCGGCCCCGGAGGACGCCAGTACAGGTGGTCGAGGTTGGGAACAGCACTCTCGATGGGGCAGAGCACACCCGGCTCGCCCGGCGCGTACAGCAGGAACAACGCAGCGGGGACGGCTACCTCCAGGGCCGAGAGCTGGTCTCTGACGTTCACCTCATCGACCAGGCGCAGATCGAGCCGGGCGTGTGCAATCGTGCGCCAGTCGACTCGCGTCAGCAGCCAGGGCAGAGAGAGCAGGTAGTCGTGGAAAGCGATGCCGACCTCTGGCGCGACCAGCGAGACCCGGCCGTCCTGGAGCCACTCGAGGATGTGGTCATCATCGACGTACGCCACGCATCGCTCCCGCCGTGATCCCGGCCGCGTCCCAGCAGGTCACCCTGCGTCCGCCGTGACTTCTCACGCCTGGGCGCCCGGGAGGCGCGAGCGCCAGGTGTGGGTCGGCTCGTAGCCGAGGAGACGACGGGCCTTGTCGATGGACAGGAGCGTCTCGCGGCCCTCGACGGGGCGGCGCAGCTCGACGTCGGGGAACTCGGCGGCCAGCAGCTCGGCCGACGGGGTGTCGAGGACGGTGTCGGGCGCGGCGATGATGAACGCCTCGAAGCCGGTGAGGTCGCTCTCCAGGGCGAGGCGCACGGCCTGCGCGCCGTCGCGGGCGTCGATGTAGCCCCACAGGTTCCAGCGGCGCGACTGCGCGGTGAAGTCGCGGAACGCCGGGTAGTCCTCGTCGACCATGACGTTGGAGAACCGCAGGCCGATCAGCTTCGCCGACGGGTCCCAGCGCGTGAAGTGCCGCGCCATCTCCTCCTCGACGGCCTTGCCGAGCGAGTACGTGCTCTCCGGGCGGACCGGGTACTCCTCGTCGACGGGCGCGTACGGGGGCGGGGTGTCGAACGGCAGGCCGAGGACCGTCTCGCTCGACGCCCAGACGACGTTGCGGATGCCGGCCCGGCGCGCAGCCGAGAAGACGTGGTGCGTCGCGACGACGTTGTTCGCGAACGTCGCCCCGCTGGGGATCAGGCCGGGTGCGGGGACCGCCGCGAGGTGCACGACGGCGTCGACGCCGCGGTAGCGGTCGTCGATGCCGGTCAGCGCCTCGGTCACCTGGCCGAGGTCGGTGAGGTCGACGCGCGTGAACAGCGCCGGCTGCCCCGGCGGCGGCGGGGCGACGTCGACGTTCACGACCTCGTACCCGTGCGCGGCGAGGTCCTCGACGACCGCCCGCCCGAGCTTCCCGCTGCCACCTGTCACCACGACGCGCGTCATGCCCCGACCGTAACCCGGCACCCGCGGGCGCCGCCGACCGGGCTAGGCGTAGCGGCGGTGCTGGAGCGGCAGGAAGCGGTCGACCGAGTGGCGCAGGCTGAACCGCGGCTTCCGGAGCCGCACCTCGACGGAGTAGTAGTCGGCCCACTTCCGGAACGCCTCGTAGCCGCGCCAGTCGAGGTCCAGGCCCTCCGCGACCTCGACCGCGCGCGCCGCGAGGTCCGGCCAGCCGAACCGCTGCGCCGCCTCGTACGGGTCCGTGACGCGCGCCAGCAGCGGGTCGCGGCCGTCCGACGGTGGGACCTCGCCGTCGAGCACGAGCTCGGCGATCGCCCGGACGCTCGTCGCCCGGTCGACGAACGGCAGCGTCAGCCGCGCGAAGTCGTCGACGACCACCTGCGGGAAGCCGGGCGTCTGCGCGGTGTACTCGCCGCGCCAGCCGAACGCCGTCGCGGCCTGGTTGAACTGGTGCACGAACCGCTCCGCCGCCGTCTGCTGCCCCTCCGCGGGTACGCACTCGACGGTGATCGTGCGGACCCGGTCGATCCGCGCCTGCGGCTCGCACCGCACGACCATCGCGACGTCACCCGACCGGCCGCGGAACACCGGTCCGCCGCGCGTGAAGCCCCGCTCGGCGAGGAGCGGCTCGAGCGCGCCGGGCAGGTCGAAGGCCGCGCCGGCGGTCGTGTCGGTGCTCACTCCGCGTCGAGCCAGGTGCGGGCGGGCGGGAGCAGCGCCTCGAGCTCGGGCCACAGCGCGTCGGGGAGCTCGGCCGACGCGGCCGCGACCGTCTGCTGGACGCGCTGCGGGCGGCTCATGCCGACGATCGTCGCCCCGGTGCGTGGGTCGCGCAGCGAGAACTGCAGCGCCGCGGTTGCGATGTCCGTGCCGTGCTCGGCGCACACGCGCCGCATCGCCTCGGCGGCCTCCAGCACCTCGGGCGGGGCCTCGCGGTAGCCGTACGTCGTCGGGCCGCCCTCCTGCTTCGCGAGGATGCCGCCGCCGTGCACGGCCGCGTTGAGGATGCCCATGCCCTGCCGCTCGGCCTCGTCGAGCAGCGGGCCCGCCGACCGGTCGAGCAGCGTCCAGCGGTTGTGCACGAGCAGCACGTCGAACACCCCGAGCGCCAGGTAGCGCGCGATCTCCTGCACGCGACCGCCCGCCAGGCCGATCGCACCGACCTCGCCCGACTCGCGCAGGGCGACGAGCGCCTCGACCGCACCGCCCGGACCGGCGAGGTCATCGAACGACCAGAACTCCGGGTCGTGCAGGTGCACGAGCGGCAGGTGGTCGAGCCCGAGGCGCTCGCGGCTCTCCGCGACCGACGCACGCACGCGGTCGCCCGAGTAGTCGCCGTCCGACGGGTCGACCTTCGTCGCGACGGTCACGCCCGCGGGCAGCCCGCCGACCTCGCGCAGCGCCGCGCCGATCCGCCGCTCGCTCTCGCCGTCGCTGTAGCCGTTCGACGTGTCGACGAACCGGATCGGGCTGTCGAGCGCCGCGAGCACGGTCGCGACACCCTCGTCGGCGGGCACGTCGCGACCGAACAGGCCCGGCATGCTGCCGAGCGGACCGCCGCCCAGGCAGACCGCGGACACCTCGAGGCCGGTGCGGCCGAGCGGGCGGATCCAGCCGGGCGTGCCGGGGGCGAACGACGTCATGACGGGCTCCTGGAGGCGATCACGGATCGGCGGCGATCCGACGGCGGCGGGCTCGTCGCATTCCATCACGGGACGACGCACCCGGCCGCGCACGTCCCGCGGCCGCGGCGACGACGAGGTCGACGTCCGCCCACGTGGCGCGACGCGCTCGCCGCCCGCCGAGCTCCCCCGCGGTGCGACGTGCCGACCACGCCCGTGCCGCGGTCAGCGCAGACGTGCGAGGGAGTCCAGCGCGGCGACGGGGTCGGGGCCGAGC
>NZ_JAAXOY010000204.1 GCF_012396155.1 Cellulomonas septica
CGTGGTCGTCGACGTGTACACCGACAGGCCGATCCCGCCCGCGGCCTGCAGCGCGGCCGTGGTGCTCGTGCCCGACAGGGTCCACGCCGTCGGCTCCGGCGAGCCCGAGGCCCACACCTTCGCGCGCTGCGTCGTCGTGACGCACGAGGTCAAGGTCATGGAGCGCTGCCTGCGGGAGGCGTCCGCGCTGTGGTCCGTCCGCGACACGTTGCGGGTGTTCGCGAAGGGCCACCACCCCCGCGTCTACGTGCTCGACGCGGTCTGACCGCTCACCGGACGGTCGGTGGGCTCGGCCTCGTCGGCGGGCGGCTCGTTCTCCTCGATCCACGCGTCGATGCGCAGCCACGACGCGAACAGCCACTCCTCGGCGGCGTCGCGGTCGCGCGGCACGTCCGCGGGCGCGACGCTCCACCCCTTCATGACGATGCGCTTGTCCATCGGCAGCTCGCGCCAGATGTCGTGCACCGTGACGAGCCGGTCGAGCCCGGTGTGCCCGACGAACACGACGCCCGCGTCGGGCGCCTCGTCGAGCGCGGACAGCACCCCGCCCGCGTGCGGCGCCATGACGTTGGTCATCTGCTCGGCCTGCACGGCGAGCTCGTCGCGACCCTCGCGCCGCAGCGCGTCGATCCGGGCGCGCCGCCGCCGGGGCGTGAAGTTGCCGCCCTCGGGGAAGATCAGCAGCGCACCCCGCGGCCCGAGCCCCTCGGCCAGGTCCCCGACGGCCGCCGCCAGCCCGGGAGCGCCGTCGCGGCGGGCCTTGCGCGGGGTGATGAACTGCGTGGGCAGGCGGTTGAGCAGCACGTCGATCGCCGGGTCCCACTGGAGCGTGTCCTTGAGGACGATCCGCGGCTCGCGGTCGAACCAGTTGAGCAGCGCGTGGACCAGGATGAACGAGTCGCCGGGGCCGGCGTGCCGGCTCGCGACCACGACCGGCTGCCCGGTGAGGACCGTGCCCAGGTCGGCGTCGACGATGTCGATCCTCAGCCGCAGCGTCCAGCGCACCTGCCAGAACAGCACCTGCATCATGCGGCGGGCGAGCCGGTAGTGGGCCCGCTCGAACGCCGGTCGGTGGATCGCCCAGCCGAACCCGGACCCGATCCACAGCCCGAGCAGCGCGACCAGGCACGCGGCGTCCCACAGGATGTAGAAGCTCGCCATCCACAGCGCGCGCGAGACGCGGAGCCGGCCCGGCAGCGCCCACGTGACCGCGCCGAGCACCAGCAGGATCAGCATGAGGCTGGTCGGCACCAGCAGGACCGCGAGCGCGACGATCGCGGGCGCGAGCACGACCCGCCGCACCCACCGGGGCGGCAGGCGCCACGTCATGACCGGGCCTCGAGGTACGCGCGCGTCGCCTCGCGGGCGGCGTCGATGCGTCGGCGGGTCGCGTCCATCCGCCGGTAGGACCCGAGCTTCTCGTCGCCCGGTGCCGGGCCGCCGCTCGGCAGGACGTGCACCGCGACGCCCTTCGGGACCCGCTCGATCTCGCGCGTGAACCGGTGCCGGCGCGCGATCTCGAAGCTCACCCGCGCCACGTCGCTCGGCTTCTCCGGCGCCACGACCGCCTCCTCGATCCGTCCGACCTGGAGCACGTACACCGTCGTCGCGCCGCGGTCCACGGCCTCACCGAGCGGGATGGAGTTCACGATGCCGCCGTCGACGAAGTGCTCGTCGCCGATCTTCGTCGGCGGCAGGACGCCGGGCACCGACGACGACGCGAGCACGGCGGGGATGAGCGGCCCGCTGTCGAACCAGCGCTCTGCCGTCCGCTCGATGCACGCCGCGGCGACGGCCAGCGGGACGTCGAGCTGCTCGAACGTCCGGTCGGCGCCCAGCATCTCCTCGAGCAGCGCGCGCAGCGGCGCCGGGTCGTTGAGGTGCGTCCTCGAGCGTGCGAGCCGGCGCAGCTGCTTGGGCCACGAGTCGCCGTAGACGGCCGCGGCGGCCGGGGACGCCCACGCCTGCAGGAGCGTCTCGACGACCGCGGGCGTCGGGTCC
Organism: Cellulomonas septica; assembly: GCF_012396155.1. Classification (GTDB taxonomy): domain Bacteria; phylum Actinomycetota; class Actinomycetes; order Actinomycetales; family Cellulomonadaceae; genus Cellulomonas; species Cellulomonas septica. The sequence goes on from NZ_JAAXOY010000204.1 coordinate 2,002, forward strand.
GCGGCGACGGCCGCGCCGTTGATCGCGCCGATCGACGTGCCGACCACCGTGTCGGGCCGGACGCCCGCCTCGAACAGCGCCTGGAGCATGCCGACCTGCACGGCGCCGCGCACGCCGCCGCCGCCCAGCACGAACCCCACCGTCATGACCGGATCGTGGCACAGCCGACGAGGCGGGGCCCGGCGACGTCCCCAGGCCGCGGCCGCTGGTCACCGCCGGGCCGACCGGTGTCGAAAGTCAGGCGCGAATCGCTTCAGACGGTGGCCCGAAAGGGCACGTCGTCCGCAGGGTGGAGGCCCTAGGGGGACGCGACCTCGGCGGGTGGCAGCGAGGCCGGTGCCGGGACGCGCTCACGGGGGCCGTCCCGCATCGAGAGGAGACCCGCACACATGACCGTCCGTGCACGCCCACGCACGCTCTTCGCCGCCCTGGCGGCGGTCGCGGTGGCCATCGGCGCCGCCGTCGTCACGTCCGCACCCGCCTCCGCCCACGGTTCCGTCACGGACCCGCCCACCCGGAACTACCGGTGCTGGGAGGTCTGGGGCTCGGACCACCTCAACCAGAACATGAAGAACGTCGACCCCATGTGCTGGGGCGCGTACCAGCACGACCCGAACGCGATGTGGAACTGGAACGGGCTGTACCGCGAGAACGTCGGCGGCCGGCACGAGGCCGTCATCCCGAACGGGCAGCTCTGCTCCGGCGGCCGCACCTTCTCGCCGCGGTACGACTACCTCGACACGCCCGGCCCGTGGGTCGCGAAGAACGTGCCGACCAAGTTCCAGCTCACGCTGACCGACGGTGCGAAGCACGGCGCCGACTACCTGCGCATCTACGTCTCGAAGCCGGGCTACGACCCGACGACCGAGGCGCTCGGCTGGGACGACATCACCCTGGTCAAGGAGACCGGGCGCTACCCGACGACGGGCCTCTACCAGACCGACGTCGACCTGACGGGCTACAGCGGCCGTGCGGTGCTGTTCACGATCTGGCAGGCCAGCCACCTCGACCAGCCGTACTACCTGTGCTCGGACATCAATATCGGCGGCACGAGCACGCCGACGCCGACCGTGACCCCGACGCCGACGGTCACGCCGACGCCGACCGTCACGCCGACGCCGACGGTCACCCCGACGCCGACCGTCACGCCGACCCAGACGCCGACGCCGACGCCCACGCAGACCTCGGGCCCGGGCACCTGCACCGCGACGGTGAAGGTCGTGAACTCGTGGAGCTCCGGCTTCGTGGGTGAGGTCACCGTCAAGGCCGGCTCCAGCGCGATCACCGGCTGGCACACCGCGATCGGCGGCACGACCGTGCAGCAGGCGTGGAGCGCCACCCTGTCCGCCGCGAACACGCTGACCAGCGTCGACTGGAACAGCAAGCTCGCCGCGGGCGCCAGCACCACCGCCGGCTTCATCGGCAGCGGCAACGGCCAGGGCGTCTCCGCGGTCTCCTGCGGCACGCACTGACCGACCGGCTCCACCGCACCATCCGGACGCCCGTCGTCCTGACCCGCACGGGTCGGGCGGCGGGCGTCCGTCGTCCCCGCCCGGCTACCGCCGCCCGCGGCCGTCCGCGGTCCCGGTGCTCCTTGGTCGTCGTCGCCGCGCGCGGCAGGATGAGGGCGAGCGACCGCCCAGCCGACGACCGACGGAGCGCCCCGTGCCGAGCGACACCCCCGACCACGAGCCCCGGCCGCAGGACCCGTCGGGCACGCGCGACCCCGAGCCGCCCGCCCAGTTCTGGCGCCGCCGCGGCTACTGGCTCCTGCTGGCCCTCGCGGCCGTCGTCGCGCTGGGCCTGACGTTCGTCTCCCGCCTCCAGTGACGCGGCCCCGTCCCCGACGACGGACGGCACGGGTCCTGACCGGCTCCGCGCGCGTGATCCACTAGGGGCGTGACCGCGAGCAGCACCCGCCTCCCCCGTGTCCGCGCCTCCGAGCTCGTCGGGCGGGGGTGGCTCAACACCGGCGGGCAGGACGTGACGCTCGCGGACCTGCGCGGCAAGGTCGTCGTGCTCGACTTCTGGACGTTCTGCTGCATCAACTGCCTGCACGTCCTGGACGAGCTGCGCGAGGTCGAGGAGCGGTTCCGCGACGTGCTCGTCGTGGTCGGCGTGCACTCGCCGAAGTTCGTGCACGAGGCCGACCCGGTCGCGCTGGCGGCCGCCGTCGAGCGGTACGAGGTGCACCACCCGGTGCTCGACGACCCGGAGCTCGTCACGTGGTCGGCGTACACGGCGCGCGCGTGGCCGACGCTCGTCGTGATCGACCCCGAGGGGTACGTCGTCGCGCAGATGGCCGGCGAGGGGCACCGGCACAACCTCGAGGTGCTGCTCGAGGAGCTCGTCGCGGAGCACGACGCCAAGGGCACGCTGCACCGCGGCGACGGCCCGTACGTGCCGCCCGCGCCGACCGCCGGGACGCTGCGGTTCCCCGCGAAGGCGGTCGCGCTGCCCGGAGGGTCGCTGCTGGTCGCCGACGCGGGCCACCACGCGCTCACCGAGGTCGCGGCCGACGGGTCGACGCTGCTGCGGCGCATCGGGTCGGGCGAGCGCGGCTTGGTCGACGGCGGGCCGGACGACGCCCGGTTCAGCGAGCCGAACGGCCTGGCCCTCGTGCCGGACCGCCTGCGGGACACGCTCGGGTACGACGTGCTCGTCGCGGACACCGTCACTCACGCACTGCGCGGCGTGCGGCTGGCCGACGGTCACGTCACGACCGTCGCGGGGACCGGCGAGCAGCTCATGGTCGGTGCGGCCGACAACGTGCGCGGCGGCGGCACGGGCGTCGGGTACGACGGGCCGGCGCTCGACGTGCGGCTGTCGTCGCCGTGGGACGTCGTCTGGTCCGACGCGCTCGGCGCGTTCGTCGTGGCGATGGCCGGCAATCACACGCTCTGGACGTTCGACGGGACGCGGCTGCGGCACGTCGCCGGGACGATGAACGAGGGGTTGCTCGACGGGCCGGGCGCCGACGCGTGGCTCGCCCAGCCGTCCGGGTTGTCGGTCGGGCCCGACGGGCGCGTGTGGGTCGCCGACTCCGAGACGTCCGCGCTGCGCTGGCTCGACCCCGCCGACGGCACCCTCCACACCGCCGTCGGCGAAGGGCTGTTCGACTTCGGCCACCGCGACGGGCGCGCCGACGAGGCCCGCATGCAGCACCCGCTCGGCGTCGCCGCGCTGCCCGACGGGTCCGTCCTCGTCGCCGACACCTACAACGGCGCCGTGCGCCGCTACGTGCCGCCCGCCGACGG
>NZ_JAAXOY010000205.1 GCF_012396155.1 Cellulomonas septica
GGCCGGCCCGCGCGGCGACGGCCCGAGCGCCCCCGAGGTCCGCGCCCCCATGCCCGGCGTCGTCGTCGCCGTCGACGTCGCGACCGGTGACGAGGTCGTCGCCGGTCAGCCCCTGCTCACGATCGAGGCGATGAAGATGGAGCACCGCCTCGCCGCCCCCCGCGACGGCGTCGTCACCCTCACGGTCCGACCGGCCGACCGGGTGCAGCTCGACCACGTGGTCGCGACCGTCACCCCCCACGAAGGGACCGCACCATGAGCCACGACCTCACCCCCGAGCAGCGCAAGCTCCGCGACGAGGTGCGCGACTTCGCCGACCACGTCGTCGCGCCCGCCGCCTACGAGTACGACACGAAGCGCGAGCTGCCGTACGAGATCCTCGCGCAGATGGGGGAGATGGGGCTGTTCGGCCTGCCCTTCCCGACCGAGTACGGCGGCCAGGGACGCGACATGTTCGACCTGTGCCTCGCGGTCGAGGAGCTCGGGCGGGTCGACCAGTCGATCGGCGTGACGCTCGAGGCGGGCGTCGGGCTCGGCGCGATGCCGGTCTACCGGTTCGGCACGGACGCGCAGAAGGAGGAGTGGCTGCCGACGCTCACGTCGGGCCGCGGGCTCGCGGCGTTCGGGCTGACCGAGGCCGACGCCGGCTCGGACGCCGCCGGGACGCGCACGACGGCCCGCCTGGAGGGCGGCGAGTGGGTCATCGACGGCAGCAAGCAGTTCATCACCAACTCCGGCTCGAAGATCACGCGGCTGCTGACGATCACCGCGGTGACGGGCGAGCGCACGCGCGATGACGGCACGACCGCGAAGGAGCTGTCGGCGATCCTCGTCCCGGCCGGCACGCCCGGCCTCACGGTGCTGCCCGCCTACGACAAGGTCGGCTGGCACACGTCCGACACCCACCCGCTGCGGTTCGAGGACCTGCGCGTCCCCGAGGAGAACCTGCTCGGGACGCGCGGGCGCGGGTTCGCGCAGTTCATCCAGGCGCTCGACGAGGGGCGCGTCGCGATCGCCGCGCTCTGCACCGGTGCCGCGCAGGGGTGCCTCGAGGAGGCGATGCGGTACGCCCGCAGCCGCAACGTGTTCGGCCACCCGATCGGCGAGAACCAGCACATCGCGTTCAAGCTCGCCCGCATGGAGGCGCGCGTGCACGCGGCCCGGCTCGCCTGGTACGAGGCCGCGCGGCTGCTCGTCGCCGGCCAGCCGTTCAAGCTCGAGGCGAGCCTCGCGAAGCTGCTCGGAAGCGAGGCGGCGATGGACAACGCACGCGACGCGACGCAGATCTTCGGCGGGTACGGCGTCCTCAACGAGAACCCGGTCGCGCGGCACTACCGCGACTCGAAGATCCTCGAGATCGGCGAGGGCACGACGGAGGTGCAGCTCATGGTCATCGCGCGCGAGCTCGGGTTCGCCGGCTCGGGGGTGAGCACGCGGTGACCGACGTCGTGCAGCGGGGGCTGTACTACGACGAGCTCGAGCCCGGCACGCGCTACCTGCACCGCCCCGGACGCACGCTCACCGAGGCCGACAACGTGCTGTTCAGCACGCTGACGATGAACACGCAGGCGCTGCACCTCGACGCCGCGTGGTCCGCGGACCAGCCGTTCGGGCAGCGGCTCGTGAACTCGATGATGACGCTCGCGGTGCTCGTCGGGGCGTCGGTCGCGCAGCTCACGCAGGGGACGATCGTCGCCAACCTCGGGTTCACCGAGGTCCGGTTCCCGCACCCGCTCTTCCACGGCGACACGCTGTACTCCGAGACCGTCGTCGTCGCGAAGCGGCCCTCGTCGTCGCGGCCCGGCCAGGGCGTCGTCACGCTCGCGCACACGGGCCGCAACCAGGACGGCGCCGTCGTCGCGGAGGCCACCCGCACCGTCCTGTTCTGGACGAAGGACGCGGCACCGTGAACCTCGAACCGGGGCGCGGCGCGGGAGGCGGCTTCGCCCTCGGCCCGGCGATCCTCTTCTGCCCCGCGGACCGCCCCGACCGGTACGCCAAGGCCGCCGAGCGCGCCGACGCGGTCATCCTCGACCTCGAGGACGCCGTCCTGCCCGACGCGAAGGCCGCGGCCCGCGACGCCCTGCGCGCGACGCCGCTCGACCCCGACCGCACGATCGTCCGCGTCAACGCCGCCGGGACCCCCGACCTCGTCGAGGACCTGCACGCGCTCGCGGGCACGCCGTACCGGACCGTCATGCTCGCCAAGACGGCGGACCGCGCCGACGTGCGCGAGCTCGCCGCGTACGACGTCGTCGCGCTCGTCGAGACCGCGCAGGGCGTCGTCGACGCCGACGCCATCGCAGCCGAGGCGAACGTCGTCGCGCTCATGTGGGGCGCCGAGGACCTCGTCGCATCGCTCGGCGGCACGTCCAGCCGGCGACCCGACGGCATCTACCGCGACGTCGCGCGGCACGCCCGCTCGACCGTCCTGCTCGCCGCGGGCGCGCACGGCAAGGCCGCGATCGACGCGGTGCACGTCGACCTCGACGACCTCGACGGCCTCGCCGCGGAGGCGTCCGACGCCGCCGCGAGCGGTTTCACGGCCACCGCCTGCCTGCACCCCCGCCAGGTCGACGTCGTCCGCACCGCCTACCGCCCGACCGACGAGCAGGTCACGTGGGCGCGTGCGGTGCTCGCCGCCGCGGAGAGTGAGCGAGGGGCCTTCCGCTGGGAGGGGCGGATGGTCGACGCGCCGGTCCTCCGCCACGCCGAGGACGTCCTGCGCCGCGCGTCCCGCTGACGACCGACCGGGGTGCAGGGCGCCACGCCCGGGCCTACCGTCGAAGAACCCGTAGGGCAGCGGCGGGGGCCGACCGGGGCACCGGGGGAGGAACCCATGAGCACCACCGACGAGCAGGGTGACGCGGGACGCGACGACGAGACCCAGGAGCTGGCGCAGGGCGGCGGCGTGGGCGTCGGCGCGGGTGAGCCGAACACGTTCGAACCGGAGGAGGACCCGGACGCCCCCGCGGCTGAGCCGCCCGACTGACCCCGGCGAGCGGCGGTCGACGGCGCCCGCCACCGGAGACGTCGTGACCGACATGGCTGCCGTCCGGGGCTCGTGAACGGCAGCCAGGTCGGTCTCGACCGACGTCCTCGGCGTCAGCGGACGGCGACGCTGCCCGTACGGGTGGGGTGCTGTTCGGCGGTGCGCCCGTCGCGGCAGTACCGGCCGTCGCCGTCGCTGCATGACGTCGTGCGGTCAGCAGGTCCTCAGGAGGTAGCCGTCGTCCTCAGGGGTGCTCAGGTCGACGTCGCGCAGGATCGTGGAGACCGGCTGCCGGGGGTCGGCGCACGCGGCCGCCCACGCGTCGGCGTCGTACTCGATGTCGAGGACCGCCGACCCGTACACGTCGGTGTAGGCCGCGACGAGGCCTTCGTCATGCGCGAGCGCCCGCGGACCTCGAGCTCGGTGGCGACGTCGTACAGGTGCGCCTTGGACGCGTGGGCGTCGACGCCGCCGGCGGTCGGGGCGTCGCTGTCGAGCCCGCCCTCCTCGGCGCGCGCGTCGGAGGGCCCGTACTCCTCCTTGGGCCGCCAGCTGTCGCCGACCTTCTCGTGCGTGTGCTTGAGCGCGGCGAACGCGACGCGGTAGGCCCGCTCCTCGTCGCCGCCGTACTGCTCGAGCGCGGCGTCGTGCGCGTGCGCGAACGTCCGCTGCGCCTTGTCGTCCGAGCGCTGCAGGGTGCTGGGCAGCTCGTCCGGGATCGGGTCGCCGTTGCGCTTCGTCTTGGGCACGGTGCGGCTCCTTCGCGTGGACCGGTCTCCTGCCCCATCGTGCGACCGGCGCCGCCCTCCCGCAGCACGACCGCCCCCGGTCGGCGGCTGGCCCACGGGTAGGCTCGCGCGGTCGGACGACGGGGAGGTGACGGGATGGCGGCGACGCCCGACGGCCGGACCGTCCTCGAGCTCCGGGCCGACTGCACGCGGTGCGCGGCGTTGTGCTGCGTGGGCCTGCCGTTCCAGCGGTCCGCCGACTTCGCGTTCGACAAGGCCGGTGGCGAGCCGTGCCGGAACCTGCGCGACGACCTGCGGTGCGGCGTGCACGCGCAGCTGCGCGAGCGCGGGTTCGCCGGGTGCACGGTGTTCGACTGCTTCGGCGCCGGGCAGCACGTGACGGCCGCGTTCGACGGTCGTGACTGGCGCGACGGGCCGGACGTCGCGGGGCGGATGTTCACGGCGTTCGGCGTGCAGCGGCGGCTGCACGAGCTCGCGTGGCACCTCGTCGACGCGGTCGACCGCCCGGTCGCCGGCCCGCTGCGGGTCGAGGCCCGTGACCTGCTCGCGCGCGTCGGCGCCGTCGCCGACGCCGCGCCCGACGCACCCGTCCGCGGTGACCTCGTCGACGACCTGCGCCCACCGTGCGCGCGTCGCCTCGACCGCGGTGACGTCGACCTGCTCCCACGTCACGCCCACGACCTGCTCGTACGCGCGCCGCCGGGCGTCGCCGTCGTCGAGCTGCGCCTCCGCCTCCGTGACCCGCGCGGACGCGAGCTCGAGCCGCTGCTGGGCGCGCACGATCTGCTGGTCGAGGAACGCGAGGCGCCGGGTGTTGGTGAAGCCGAGCACGTTCGCGTGCCCCTGCCCGCCGTGCGCGCCGCGCGTGCCCTGCGACACCTGCCCGGTGCGGGTCAGCGCCTTCGCGTGCTGCGCGAGCTCGCCCGGGGTGTCGACGCACACGTAGTCGAACCGCTGGGCGAGCTCGCTGCGCAGCCACGCCGTGAACGGGCTGCTGCGGAAGTCGAGCCGCCCGGGCAGCGTGCGCGAGTCGAGCGCGACGTCGTCGGGGCCGCCGGTCGGCACGCCCTGGAACTGGAGGCGACGGGCGGTCGGCACGGTGTCGATCGCGGCGCGGAACGCCCGCAGGTGCGCCGCGTCGATCAGCAGGACGGTCGCGAAGCCGCCGAGGGCGAGGTTGAACGCGTCGCGCCACGGCTCGTGCTCGGTGCGCACCTCGACGAGCTCGGCGACGAATGGCAGGTCCTCGGGCGTGAGGCCAGCCGCCTGGGCCAGCGCGGCGCGCGCGACGTGCAGGTCACGCGGGACGTTGTCGCGTCGCCGCTCGACGTCGCGGCGCTCCGACTGGAGCTCGGCGAGGTCGGCCGCGGCCTCCTTGCGCTCCGATCGCGCGTCGGCGAGCTCGTCGAAGGACCGCCGACGCGCACCGCCGTCCGCGAGCGCCGTGTGCGCCCGCGCGACGAGGTCGGCGAGCTGCGCCTCGCTCGCGACGGTCTCGCCCGGCAGGGCGCGCAG
>NZ_JAAXOY010000206.1 GCF_012396155.1 Cellulomonas septica
ACGACGCTCTTCCGATCTCGCCCGCGGCCCGCGCCACCGGTGCGCGGACCGTCGCCGGGACGATCGACGGCCCGGAACGCGTGCGGCTGCTCGAGCAGGCCACGGACCTCGCCGCGTCCTCCCCCGCGAGGCTCGAGCACGTCCGCTGCCTCGTGGACCTCGGGGCAGCGCTCCGACGGTCGAACCGGCGGGGCGACGCTCGGCCGCCGCTGCGCGAGGCTCTGGACCTGGCCGACCAGCACGGGATGACGCTGCTCGCCGGGCGGGCCCGCGACGAGCTGCACGTCAGCGGCGCCCGTCCACGACGACCCGCCACGACCGGACCCGGCTCGCTCACCCCGGCGGAGCACCGCGTCGTGACCCTCGCCAGCCAGGGGGTCACCAACCGCGACATCGCCGGCCAGCTCTACGTCACCCGGCGCACCGTGGAGACGCACCTGACGCACGCCTTCCAGAAGCTCGGCGTCCGCAGCCGCGCCGAGCTCCCCGACGCCCTCAGCGAGCCGCACCGCCCCCGGCCGGGACGGGCCGGTGCGGCCGCGCGCTGACGTCAGGGGTGGGCCACGAAGAAGTCGACGACCTGCTGCCGGAAGTCGCTCGTGAGCACGTGCGACCCGTACAGCTCGTTGACCTGACGCTGCGCCTCGGCCTGGAAGTCCGCCGTGAACGACGGCCCGGGCGACACGACGGCCCAGTTGATCGCACTCGCGGGCCCGACCGGGACCCCGCACGCGTCGAGCTGTGCGCCCGCCTGGAGGTCCGCGACCGCGTCGGCGGAGTCGGCGGGGCTCACGCTCGAGGTCGGGTCGCTGATGCGCTCGAAGGCCTCGGGCACCAGGCCGGCCGGCTCGTTGACGTAGAACGCCCAGTCGACCCCGCTCGCCGCGACGGCGGCCCAGTTCGCGACGAGCCCCGCGTCGGTGGGCGGGATGCGCTGGTCGTTCCGGCCCACGACCCACAGCGTCGGGGGCGGCAGGACGACCGTGCTCGAGAACGTGCTCGCGACGCCCCGGACGTTGAACAGCGCGAGCGCCTTGGCCGGCGTGAACACGGTCGCGAGGCTCGCGAACGCGCCGCCCGAGGAGAAGCCGAGGTAGTAGACGTCGGACCCGGCGAACCCGAGGAGCGAGATGAGCGCGTCGACGTTCACGAGGTCCTGGTTCGTCACCGGGTCGGCCGTCATGTCGTAGTCGCCGCTCGGGCCGGCGCTGTCCAGCGCCGCGACCGCGTAGCCGGCGTCGACGAGCGCCTCGACCTGGAGCCGGTTCTCCATCAGCCGGAACCAGACGCTCCCGCCACCTCCGCCGTCGAACAGGACGACCAGCCCGATCGCACCCGCCGGGACGTGGTGCCGCACCGTCGCCCCGTTGACGCTCGTCACGGTGAGCGTCCAGGTGAAGCTCGGCGGTGCGTTGTCTTCTCTGTGCCAGCACATGGTCGACTCCCTCATCCCGCCGAGGTCAGGACCTCGATGTCGGACAGCTGGTCGTTCGTGAAGATCGGCGGCAGCGGGCTGTGCACGCGGACGTTGACCATGATCTCGTCGGCGTCGCCGACGGGGTCCTCGCCGAGGACCGAGCGGGCGACGGTGTGGCGCTCGACCACGCCCTCGAAGACCTGGTCCCTCTCTCCGTCGGTGACCTCGAACCGGTGCCGCGGGAACTCGGTGAGCGTCGGTCCCTTGATCCCGCCGTCGGAGCCGTGCGCGGTGGTGTGCGCGTGGAAGTTGAGCCCCATCGCCGCCAGGTGCCGGTCGATGGGCGTGAAGGTGGCGTCGTACTCGACGCGCAGCGTGACCTGACCCTCGGACTCGCTCAGGGTCAGGTTGGGGTTGGTGATGCTGGGCATGATCCGTCTCCCGGTGTGCCTGCCGAGGCGCTGGTCGCCTCCGTCGGCACGAGCCTTCGCCCCGCGGCGGTGCCCCACATCGTGGTGGGCACCACGAAGATCCGGGACGTGCCACCGCACGGGGGACCGGGTCCGTGACGGCCTAATCGATTCCGCTGACGGAGCGCCTCTGACCTGCAGCGGGAGCGCCCTAGCGTGAACGGAGCGCACCTGCGACGACCGGGCCGGCCGGTCCCTCACGGGTGGCACCCACCCGTCGTCCGTCCAGCAGAGGACCGCCATGTCACGGAACACCCACCACCGAGGGCCGCGCCGGGCCCGCGTCGCCGCCGTCGCGGTCGCCGCCGCCCTGGCCGTGTGCGGCGTCGTCGCCCCGCGGGCGGCGTTCGCCGCCCCCGACCCGGGCTCGCAGGTCAAGGTCAACCAGGTCGCCTACGTGCCGGGCGTCGCCAAGGTCGCGACGCTGGTCAGCACCTCGACGTCGCCGGTCGCGTGGACGCTCCGGAACGCGGCGGGGACGACCGTCGCCTCCGGGGCGTCGGTCGTCCGGGGCGCCGACGCGCTCTCCGGCGACTCGACCCACCTGATCGACTTCTCGACGTTCGACACGCCGGGCTCGGGCTACGTCCTGTCCGCCGGCGGCGCGAGCAGCCTCCCGTTCGACATCTCCGCGGACCCCGTCAAGAAGCTGCGCTACGACGCGCTCGCGTTCTTCTACCACCAGCGCAGCGGCATCGCGATCGAGTCGCAGTACGTCGGCAGCACCTATGCGCGGGCCGCCGGGCACCTGGGCGTCGCGCCGAACCAGGGCGACACGAGCGTCCCGTGCCGGCAGTCGTGCGGCTACAACCTGGACGTGCGCGGCGGCTGGTACGACGCCGGTGACCAGGGGAAGTACGTCGTCAACGGCGGCATCGCGACGTGGCAGCTGCAGAACGCGTACGAGCGGACGCTGCACGTCGCGGGCGCCGACGCCACGGCGCTGGCCGACGGCACGATGGCGATCCCCGAGCGCGCCAACGGCGCCCCGGACGTGCTCGACGAGGCGCGCTGGGAGGTCGAGTTCCTGCTCCGCATGCAGGTGCCGGCCGGTCGCACGGACGCCGGGATGGTGCACCACAAGATCCACGACGAGAACTGGACGGCGCTCCCGACGATCCCCGCGCGCGACAGCCAGCGCCGGCTCCTGTCGCCCGTGAGCACCGCGGCGACGCTCAACATGGCGGCCGTCGCCGCGCAGGCGTCGCGCCTGTGGAAGACGCTCGACCCGACGTTCTCCGCGAAGGCCCTCGCGGCGGCGCAGACCGCGTACGCGGCGGCCAAGGCCAACCCGAACCGCCTCGCGTCGAGCACCGACGGGACCGGAGGTGGCGCGTACAGCGACAACTCGGTCACGGACGAGTTCTACTGGGCCGCCGCCGAGCTCTACGCGACGACCGGCTCCGACACCTACCGCGCCGACGTCACCGGCTCGTCGCTGTACCGGGGTGGCAGCTTCGCGCAGCGCGGCTACGACTGGGGTTGGACCGGCGGTCTGGGCGACACGACGCTCGCGCTGGTCCCGACCGGGCTGCCCGCGGCCGACGTCGCCGCGACCCGGGCCGCGATCGTCTCGTTCGCCGACGCCGCGCTCGCCCGTGCGAACGCCCAGGCCTACCCCGCGCCGAACAACGCCGGCTCCGTCTACTACTGGGGCTCGAACGGCCAGGTCGCGAACAACGCGAACGCCCTCGCGCTCGCCTACGACTTCACCGGCCAGGCGAAGTACCGCACGGGCGTCTACGCGACCCTCGACTACTTCCAGGGCCGCAACCCGCTGAACCAGTCGTACATCGCGGGCTACGGCGAGCGTGCCGTGCAGAACGTGCACCACCGGTTCTGGGCGCACCAGGCCGACGCGTCGCTGCCGATCGCCCCGCCGGGGTCGTTCTCCGGCGGTCCGAACAGCGAGCTGCAGGACCCGATCGCCGCCGCCCAGCTCGGCGGCTGCGCGGCCCAGAAGTGCTTCGTCGACCACATCGAGGCGTACTCGGTGAACGAGGTCGCGATCAACTGGAACTCGGCACTGGCCTGGCTCGCGAGCTGGGCGGCCGAGCACGCGGGCACCGCGCCGGCGGTCGACACCACGCCGCCGACCGTGCCGGGCACGCCGACCGCGAGCGCCGTCACGGACACGTCGGTCACCCTCACCTGGACGGCGTCGACCGATGCCGAGAGCGGGATCCTCGGCTACGACGTGATCCGGGTCGCGGGCGACGCGCTGCAGGTCGTGGCGTCGACGACGACCGCCTCGGCCACGGTGACGGGCCTGACGCCCAGCACCTCGTACACGTTCGTCGTCCGGGCCCGCAACAACGCCCGGCTGTTCGCCGACTCGACGCCGGTCACCGTGCGGACCACCGGCACCACGGCCGACCTGCCGCCCAGCACGCCGGGCTTCCCGGTCGCGTCGGCGATCACGCAGACGGGCGCGACGCTCACGTGGACGGCGTCGACCGACGACAAGGGCGTCACGGGGTACGACGTCCTGCGCGCCCAGGACGGCACCGTCGTGGCGACGTCGAGCACCCCGTCGGTGACGCTCACCGGCCTCACCCCGGCGACGGATCACGTGCTGACCGTCCGGGCCAAGGACACCGCCGGGCAGCTCTCCGCGCTGTCGCCCAGCGTCACCTTCCGGACGCTCCCCGAGGTCACGCAGCCGCCCGGGGGCTGCAAGGTCACCTACTCGGCGAACTCGTGGGGCAACGGCTTCACCGCCTCGATCACCGTCACGAACACCTCGTCGTCGGCGTGGACGTCCTGGCGGCTCGGGTTCACCTTCCCCGGCGACCAGAAGGTCACGCAGGGCTGGAGCGCCACCTACAGCCAGACGGGGTCGGCGGTGACCGTGACGAACGCGCCGTGGAACGGCTCGGTGCCGGCCGGTGGCTCGACGAGCATCGGCTTCAACGGCTCGTACAGCGGGACGAACACCGCCCCGACGGCGTTCACCGTCAACGGGACGCCCTGCGCCTGACGCGCATGGGCGGCTCGGCGGGGACGCCCTGACCGCCGAGCGACGCGACGACGGCCGCCGGTCCGTGTGACCGGCGGCCGTCGTGCCGTCCCTGCGGCGCCCGTCCCGCTCGGACGGTGCGGGCGCCCGCTGCTCAGATCCGGGCGGCGGGGTCGGTGCCGTCGTCCGTCTCGCGATACGTCCCGGTCGTCGGAGCGGTGGTGCCTCCCAGGTCCACGTCGTCGGCGACCGGCGTGACCACCGCGTCGTCGGCGACGACCGGCGTGAGCTCGACGTCCTCGACGACGACGGGCGTGACCTCGTCGTGCTCGCGCGCGACGACGTCGTCGGCGACGTCCTGCACGGAGCGAGGCTCGTACGCCTCGGTCTCGTGGGTGGTGTGCTG
>NZ_JAAXOY010000207.1 GCF_012396155.1 Cellulomonas septica
GGCTGCGGACGACGGTGGACCCCGCGGCCGACCTCCCGGAGGTCGTGGCGGCCTGCGACCGGGTCCTCGCGGAGCTCGCCCAGGTGCTCCCGTCCGAGAGGCTCCGCTCGCGGGTCGAGATCGACGTCCTGCGCGAGCCGGCGGCCGCACCGCGCGTGCAGTAGCCGTCGTCCTCCGACCACCTGCCCTCGGCGCAGCCGACGGCGCTGACGGCCGCACGGCACACGGGCGGCCGAAGGGCCCGGACCGTGGTGACGGTCCGGGCCCTTCGAGGCTGGTGCGGTGGTGCTGTCGCGCGCCGGGGCGGGCGCGGCGACGTCAGAGGATGCTGCGACGGCGGCGGCCGCTGCCCGCCACCGCGGCGACACCGATCGCGGCGAGGCCGATCTGCAGGAACAGCTCGATCCAGTCGACGCCACCGGTGTCCCGGACACCGATGAGCGTGGCGAGCCACGTGCCGACGAGGGCGGCCACGATCCCGACGACGATCGTCAGGAGGATCGAGATGCGCTGCCGGCCGCGCACGAGGAGGCGGCCGAGGATGCCGACGATCGCACCGATGATGATCGCGCTGATGATGCCTTCGGGGGTCATGTACAGCTCCTTGACATATCGGGGTTGATTCCGGTAGCCGGAAAACTAGAGCCGATCGGGTGAGAGCGCGCGGCGAGCGGACTCCGGGCGACGCACGTCACCCGACAGAGTGGTGGAAAACGGGACATACGGGTGCATCGGGACGCCAGGATGCGCTCGCATCCTGGACGCGCGGGCATGATGGGCCGGTGCCGCGCCCCGACCGTCCCCGCCTGATCCAGACGTTGCGGGGGTGGGTCGACCCGCTCGTCGTGATGATCGTCGCGGTCCTGCTGCTGGGGCTCTTCCTCCCCGCGCAGGGTGCGTTCGCCGACGTTCTCGGCACGGTCCGGACGTGCGCGATCGTGCTCCTGTTCTTCCTCTACGGCGCCCGCATGCCGACGCGCGAGGTGCTCGACGGCCTGCGCAACTGGCGCCTGCAGGGCTCGATGCTCGCGGCCACCTACGTGCTGCTCCCCGTGCTCGGCCTGCTCGTGCAGCTGCTGCCCGACGCGGTCCTCGCGCCCGACCTGCGCCGCGGCGTGCTCTACCTCACGCTCCTGCCGTCGACCGTGCAGTCGTCCGTGGTGTTCACGTCCGTGGCGCGCGGCAACGTCGCCGCCGCGATCACGGGCGCGACGATCTCCAACGTGTCGGGCATCGTCCTGACGCCGCTCATGGTCGGCGTGCTCATGACGGCGACCGGCGGCGCGCACGGCGGGTCGCTCACCGGCATCCTCCTGCAGCTGCTGCTGCCGTTCGCCGTCGGGCAGGTCGTGCAGCCGTGGATCGGCGGCTGGGTACGCACGCACGCGCGGCTCACGCGGTTCACCGACCGCGGCACGATCCTGCTCGTCGCCTACACGTCCGTCAGCCAGGCGTCCGTGTCGGGCGCGTGGGACGACGTGACCGCCGTCGCGCTGCTCGTGCTCGTCGTCGTGTGCGCGCTCGTCCTGGCGGGCGTGCTCGCGGCGTCGTGGTGGGGCGGCGCGCGCCTCGGGCTCGACCGGGCCGACCGCGCGGCGCTCGTCATGGTCGGCTCGACCAAGTCGCTCGCGACGGGCCTGCCCATGGCTGCCGTGCTCTTCACGCCCGTCGTCGCGGCGGGCGTCGCGCTGCCCGTCATCGTCTTCCACCAGCTGCAGCTCGCGACGTGCGCCGTGATCGCCCGCCGCATCGCCCGCGTCCAGTAGCGTGCCCCCGGCGCCCGTCCCCGGCGCCCGCCCCCGAGAAGGAGACCCGGTGCGGAACGTCGCCGTCATCCCCCGTCCCGTCCTGCTGGAGAGCACGGGGGAGGAGCCGTTCGTCCTGTCGGCGCCGACCATCCTGGTCGTCGACAGCGCCCCCGAGCTCGTCGCGGTCGGCGTTCTCGCCGCCGACCTGCTCGGACGCCTGTCCGGGCGGCCCGTCGAGGTGCGCTACGCCGAGGGCGGCGCGCGCAGCGTCGTGCGGCTGAGCGTGACCGACGACCTGCCCGCGTCGGACGAGGCGTACCGCGTCGTCGTCACCCCCGACCGCGTCGACCTGCAGGCACGGACGCCCGCGGGCCTCGTGCGGGCCGTCGTGACGCTGCGGCAGGTCATCCAGGACACCGGTGACGGGCGGCTCACCATCGCGCCCGTCCGCATCGAGGACCACCCCCGCTACACCTGGCGCGGCCTGTCGCTCGACGTCGCGCGGCACTTCTTCACCGTCGACGACGTGAAGTCCGTCATCGGGCTGCTCGCGCACTACAAGCTCAACGTGCTGCACCTGCACCTCACCGATGACCAGGGCTGGCGCGTCCACCTGCCGTCGCGCCCGCACCTCACGCGCGTCTCGGCGTCGACGTCCGTCGGGGGTGGGCCGGGCGGCTTCTACAGCCCCTCCCAGCTCGCCGAGATCACCGACTACGCCGCGTCGCGCGGCATCCGCGTCGTCCCCGAGATCGACGTGCCCGGGCACGTCAACGCCGCGACGCACGCGTACGGCGAGCTCACGCCCAGCGGCGAGCCGACCGACGAGTACACCGGCATCGAGGTCGGGTTCAGCCGCCTGCACGACGACCTGCCCGCGACCCACGGGTTCCTGCGCGACGTCTTCACCGACCTCGCGGCGATGACGCCCGGCGAGTACGTGCACATCGGCGGCGACGAGGTCCTCACGATGGACCACGACGAGTACGCGCGGCTCGTCGGCTTCGTGTCGTCCGTCGTGCGCGACGCCGGCAAGAAGGTCGTCGGGTGGCAGGAGATCGCGTCGACGCCGCTCGAGCCTGGGACGGTCGTGCAGTACTGGGACATCAACGCCGACCCCGCGCCGTTCGTCGCCGCGGCGCAGGCCGGGGCCCAGGTGCTCATGTCGCCCGCGTCGAAGGCGTACCTCGACATGAAGTACGACGCGAGCACGCAGCTCGGCCTCGAGTGGGCCGGGCACGTCGAGCTGCGCGACTCCTACGAGTGGGAGCCGTCGACGCTCATCGCGGGCATCCCCGCCGAGGCCGTCGTCGGCGTCGAGGCCGCCGTCTTCTCGGAGACCCTGACGAACCTCACCGAGCTCACCGCGATGCTGCTGCCGCGGCTCGCCGCCGTCGCGGAGGTCGCGTGGACCGCGCCCGAGCACCGCGACTGGGACGACTTCGCGGCGCGCGTCGCGCAGCACGGGGCGTTCTGGGACCACGTCGGGTTCACCTGGTACGCGAGCCCGCAGGTCGCGTGGCCGGAGGGCCCCGCCGCGGGCTGACCTCGCGGCGCCCTCGGGTGCGGTGCCGGCGGCGTCAGACGCGCCGCGTCACACCCACTGGCTCATCCACATGTGGCTGTTCCAGAAGTCGTACGGGATCACCATGCCCGACCAGATCGGGTAGAAGAACACGCTCACCGCGACGATCAGCGCGAGCAGCACGCCCACGCACCAGATCGCGACGCGACGCTGCCTGGCGCCCAGCTCGTCCTTCGGGCCGATCACCAGCCCCAGCACGTAGGTGAGCGTGAGGACGACCCACGGCAGGAACGCGATCGAGTAGAACGTGAAGATCGTGCGGTGCGCGTACAGGAACCACGGCAGCCAGCCCGCCGCGATGCCCGACAGCACCGCACCGGCACGCCAGTCGCGGAACCGGATCAGCCACACCAGCGCCACGAGGATCGCGGCCGCGCCGCACCACCACAGCACCGGGTTGCCGAGCGCCGTGATCGCCTGCGAGCACTGGTCGGCACCGCACGCGTCGACGGCCGCCTGCCCCTGGAGGCCGGACACCTCGGTCGGGTAGTAGAACGACGTCGGCCGCCACTGCACGATCCAGCCGAGCGGGTGCGCCGCGTACGAGTGCGGCGTCTCGAGGCCGTTGTGGAACGCCCACATGTCCTGGTGGTACTTCCACAGCGACCGCAGCGCCGGCGGCAGCCACTCGACGCCCTGGCCGGGGTTGAGCGCCGCCCACTGCCGGTTGTACGCGTCCGTCGACGCGAACCACGACCACCACGACGCCAGGTACGTGACGACGCCGAGGCCGACCATCGCGACGCCCGCGACCACGCCGTCCCGCAGCACGCCCGCGCGCGCCCAGTGCCGCACCCCGACCGCGCGACGGGCGGACAGGTCCCACGCGACCGTCATGAGCCCGAAGACGGCGAGGAAGTAGATGCCCGACCACTTGGTGCCGATCGCCAGGCCGAGCAGCACCGCGGCCGCGAGGCGCCACCAGCGCCAGCCGAGCCGCGGTCCCCACCCGAGGTCGCCGCCCGCGTCGACCACGGCCGCCGCGCGTTCCGCGAGCCGTCGTCTCGCCTGATCGCGGTCGATCAACAGCGCCCCGAACGCGGCCAGCACGAAGAACGTCAGCACCGGGTCCAGCAGGCTGATGCGCGACATGACGATCGCCTCGCCGTCGACCGCGAGCAGCAGGCCCGCGACCACGCCGAGCGCGGTCGACGCGAACAGCCGCCGCGCGATGCGCGCGATCATCAGCACCGACAGCGTGCCGAGGATCGCGACGGACAGCCGCCACGCCGCCGACGAGTCCGGCCCGCCGCCCAGCTGGATCCCGAGCCCGATGACCCACTTGCCGACCGGCGGATGGACCACGTAGGACGCGACCGTGCCGAGCCCGCTCGTGTCGCCGGCCTCGAACGCCGGGTTCGGCTCCGCCGACCACTGCGCCTCGTAGCCGCGCGTGACCAGCGACCACGCGTCCTTGACGTAGTACGTCTCGTCGAAGACGAGCTTGTGCGGGCGGCCCAGGTCCCAGAACCGGGCGATGCCCGCGAGCACCGTGACGGCGATCGGCCACAGCCAGCCGACGAGGCGGTCGCGCGGGTTCGCGTCGAGCGCCAGCCGGTCCTCGCCGAGCAGCGTGCGCAGCAGGCGCTCGCGCGTGGGGAGCGGCGGCTCCTCGTCGACGTGCTTCACGAGGTCGACCGTGCCGCCCTCGCCGCCCTCGCCGTCCTCGACGGCTCCCGGTGCGGTGGCCGTCTCGGCGGGGCTCTCCCCCGGAGCGTGCTGCGCGTCCGTCGGGGTCGGGACGTCGTGGGTGGCCCGCTCGGACGCGTCGGCGGGTGCGGTCACCGCGACGGCGCCCGGTGCGACCGCGTGGCGAGGCTCGGGCGCGTCGCCC
Organism: Cellulomonas septica; assembly: GCF_012396155.1. Classification (GTDB taxonomy): domain Bacteria; phylum Actinomycetota; class Actinomycetes; order Actinomycetales; family Cellulomonadaceae; genus Cellulomonas; species Cellulomonas septica. The sequence goes on from NZ_JAAXOY010000207.1 coordinate 5,168, forward strand.
GAGGGCGCGTCCGGGTGGTCCGGGAGCGCGGCGTCGTCGTCTCGCGTGGGCGGCACGTCGGTCATCGTAGGGGTGACCCCT
>NZ_JAAXOY010000208.1 GCF_012396155.1 Cellulomonas septica
GACGAGCGCGACGTTGCGCGCGGCGAGCACGCCCGTGACGAGCAGCCCGCCCCCGAGGATCTGGTCGTACCCCCAGGGGAAGACGACCTGCGTCGCGGCGGCGACCCCGGCGACGGTCCACGCCGTCCCGCGCCACCCGGGCAGCCGCAGCGCGAGCGCGACGGCGACGGGCGGTGCGAGCCATCCGACGTACTGCGGCGACCCGACCTTGTTGAGCACGATCGTCGCGAGCACCAGCAGCAGGGCCCCGCGCACGACGAGCTCGCGCTGCGCGACCGCGTCCTCCCAGAACCGGTCGCCGAGGTGCCGCCGACGCCACCACAGCAGCGCGGCGCAGGCCGCGAGCCCGACGAAGAACAGCGCGCCGAGCGCGTCCGCCGCCCCCGCGGTGCCCGGGCCGGACACCTCCCACGTGACGATCGGCTCGTTGAGGTGGCGACGCACGGTGTCGCTGAAGACACCGACGAGCACCCACGGCGTCGCGCCGACGGCCTCGATCTGCAGCCCGCGCTCCTCCTGCTCGCCGAGGAACGACGCGACGTGCGCCCCGCCCCCGAGCGCGAGCACGGCACCCACGACGACGACGCTGACGACCGCCGCGGGCAGCACGACGTCGCGCCAGGGCCGCCGGACCGCGACGACGACCGCGAGCAGCAGCGCACCCGGCGCGACCTTGATCCAGGCGGCGACCGTGAGCAGCACGGACGACACGCGCGGGTGTCGCAGCGTGACGGCGAGCGCGACCACGACGACGGGTGCGACGACGGCGTCGAGCCGGCCCATCGCGATCGGGCCCAGCAGGGCGAGGAACCCGATCCACCACCACGCACCGGTCGTCGTGCGGGGCTCGTGCGGACGCCGGCCGGTGCCCCCGACCGGGCGCGCGAGGCGTGGCGCGTGCAGCAGGACCCCGAGCGCGGCGGCGTCGAGCGCGGTCACGAGCATCGCCCAGGTCGCGGCGTACTCCGGGCCGGTCCACTGACCGGTCACCGTGGCGGCGAGCATCGGCAGGATCGCGCCCACCGGGTACACCCAGTCGCCCGAGAGGACGGGCCACTGGCCCTCGTGCACGCCGAGCCACATCCAGTAGCGGTAGAGCTCGAGGTCCCAGAACGCCTTCTGCGGGATGAGCACGACGCCGACGTACGCGAGCCACGCGTGCACGGCGAGGAACGCGACCCAGACGGCCGTCAGGGAGCGCAGCAAGCGGTGCAGGGGAGCCTCCGGCGGCCGTGCGGGACGAGGGCGGACGAGCGGCCCCAGGCTATCGGGGCGCCACGGCACCCGTGCCGCGGTTCCACACCTGCGACGTCAGGCTGCCCCACCCGCGACGGCGGACGCGCCGACCAGGCGGGCGACGGCACGCCGACGGTCCGGCCCACCGCACGGGGCGCGCGGGCCGGACCGGGCGTGCCGGCTACTCCTGGATGGGGCGCGCGGGCGGCGGCGGGACCGCCGGACCGGCGCCGACGACGGGGACGACGCGCGGCGTCGAGTCGTCGATGTAGCTGCTGTCCTGCGCCTCGACGTCGTCGGGCGCGGGTGCGGCGTGCGGAGCCGTGTCACGGACGGGGTCCGGTGCACCGCCGGGGATGACGCCGGACGGGGCGGGGCGGCTCTCGGGGACGTCGGGCTCGGTCATCGTGGACTCCTCCTCGGTGGGTGGGTCGCGCTCCTTGCCGCTCACCGTGGCACGTGGGACCGCGGTCCGCGCGTCGAGCGCCGACGGGGCCGTACCCTGCGGTGCAGCCGGCGCAGGGAGAGGGCCGGCGACGACGTGACAGGAGCGGTTGATGGCGGGTCTGGGCTGGTCGGTGCACGGCGACGGGCGGGACGTGCGACCGGGTGAGGTGGTCTCCCCGGACGAGCGGCTCACGTGGCCCCGGACCGTCGGGATCGGTCTGCAGCACGTCGTCGCGATGTTCGGCGCGACCTTCGCGGTCCCGCTCATCACGGAGTTCTCGCCGCAGACGACGCTGTTCTTCTCCGCGATCGGCACCGTTGCGTTCCTGCTGATCACGCGCAACCGGCTCCCCAGCTACCTCGGGTCGAGCTTCGCGTTCATCGCGCCCGTCGTCGCGGCCACCGCGAGCGGCGGCCAGTCCGTCGCGGTCGGCGGCATCCTCGTCACCGGCCTCGTGCTCGCCGCGGTCGGCGTCGTCGTCCACGTCGCGGGGTCGCACTGGATCGAGGTCGTGATGCCGCCGGTCGTGACCGGTGCGATCGTCGCGCTCATCGGGTTCAACCTCGCGCCCGTCGCGTGGGGCTCGGTCCAGAAGGCGCCGCTGACCGCGATCATCACGCTGGCCGCGATCGTCCTCACGACGGTCCTGTTCCGCGGCATCCTCGGCCGGCTGTCGATCCTCGTCGGCGTGGTCGTCGGCTACGTCGCCGCGCTGCTCCAGGGCCAGGTCGACTTCACGCGCTTCCGCGAGGCCGCCTGGGTCGGGCTCCCGCCGTTCACCGCGCCGTCGTTCGACGTCGAGATCCTCGGACTGTTCGTCCCCGTGGTCCTGGTGCTCGTCGCCGAGAACGTCGGCCACGTGAAGTCCGTCGCCGCCATGACGGGCCGGGACCTCGACCCGCTGACCGGCCGCGCGCTCCTCGCCGACGGCGTCGCGACCTCGCTCGCCGGCCTCGGTGGCGGGTCGGGCACGACGACGTACGCGGAGAACATCGGCGTCATGGCCGCGACGCGCGTCTACTCGACCGCGGCGTACTGGGTGGCCGCGGGTGGCGCGCTCGTGCTGAGCCTGTCGCCGAAGTTCGGCGAGCTGATCAAGACGATCCCCGACGGGGTGCTCGGCGGGGCCACGACCATGCTCTACGGCATGATCGGGCTGCTCGGCGCCCGCATCTGGATCCAGGCGCGCGTCGACTTCTCGAACCCCGTCAACCTCGTGCCGGCCGCGATCGCGCTGGTCATCGGCGTCGCCAACTACACGTGGGTCGTCGGGGAGCTGCGGTTCGAGGGCATCGCGCTCGGCACCGCGACGGCGATCGGGCTCTACCACCTCATGCGCGTCGTGGCCCGCTGGCGCGGCACCGGTGAGGAGCCGGCGACCCCGGCCTCGGTGCCCTCCGCGGAGGAGCGGCGCGACCGCGCGTAGGGCCCCGCGAGGCGCGGGCGGCCCTGCGGGGTCGTCCGGCGCTGTCGTGGAACCCGGCCCTGCGGGGTCATCCCGCGTCGTCGGCGAGCGTCAGCCCTGCGGGGCCTGCTCCTCGGTGCCGTCGGCCGGTGCCTCCTCGCCGCCCTCGCCCGCGCCGTCGGCGGCGGGCGTCTCCGGCTCCGGGGTCTCGACGGCGGCCTGGTCGAGCGGCACGCAGCCCTCGGGCGCGACGAGCGGCACGGACGGGTCGAGCACGACCTGGTCGGCGGGCGTGAGCTCGGCGAACTGCGTGCCGAGCGTCATGTCGACGGACGGGTCCTCGCGCGCGACGAGGTGCAGGTCCTCGCCCTCGAGCTGCGCGGCCAGCGTGTAGGCGGCGGCCGCACCGGCGACGCCGAACGAGATCCGCGCGACGCCCTCGAACGCGGGCTGCGTGTTGCCCGAGCCGGCGACGACGAATCCGCGCTGCGTGAGCTCCGCAGCCGCGCCCCCGGCGAGCCCGACGCGGCTCGTGCTGTTGAGCACCGTCACGGTCACCTGGTTGTACGCGAGCGGCAGCGCACCCGCGGGCGGGCACGGGTCGGGGTCCGGGACCGGGGGAGGCGGTGCGGTGCTGAAGCCGCGCGCGACGAACGGCAGGCTCACGCTGCCGGTGTAGACGGCCGTGGCACCGAGCCCGGCGACCGCGAGCCCGGCGAGGAGGACGCCGAAGATGACGGCCTGCCGCTCGTGCATGTGCCGGCGGCGCAGCGCCCGGGCGCGGTCGAGGTCGCTCACGGCTCGACCGTCTCCGTCGTCGCGTCGGACGCGAGGTCCTCGGTGGGCTCGCCGCCCGGCTCCTCCGCCGGCGCACCGCCGCCCGCCTCGACGACGAGCACGCGCGCGTGCAGCACGGCGCGCTGCTGGAGCGCGGCGCGCACGGCGCGGTGCAGGCCGTCCTCGAGGTACATCACGCCCTTGTACTGCACGACGTGCGCGAACAGGTCGCCGTAGAACGTGGAGTCCTCGGCGAGCAGCGCGTCGAGGTCGAGCGTGCGCTTGGTCGTCACGAGCTGGTCGAGGCGCACGACGCGCGGCGAGACCTCGGCCCACTGCCGGGGGCTCTCGTACCCGTGGTCCGGGTAGGGTCTGCCCTCGCCCACCGCCTTGAAGATCACGGGTGGCAGTCTAGGTGGGACCGGCTGCCGGGCGTGCCGCGTCCACGATTCCTGTCCGGTATCACCCGGTGGGCGGCACGCGGGGCGACGACGGGCCGACGTCGCGTCCGTCCCGGGTGGGACACGCAGGAGTCGACGGTCGGTCCGCGGTCGACCTCGACCCGCCCGACGGCGGGACCGGCGGGGGACGCGCACCGCCCGCCCGCCCGGGCACGCTGGACGGCATGAGCACCCCTGCCACCGGCGCCGTCCCCACGGTCGGCGACGCCGCGACCACCGTCCGTGTGTCCGCCCGCGGACTCGTCAAGCGCTTCGGCGAGACGACCGCGCTCGCGGGAGTCGACCTCGACCTCGCCGACGGCGAGGCGCTCGCCGTCACCGGCCCGTCGGGGTCGGGCAAGTCGACGCTGCTGCACTGCCTCGCCGGGATCCTCGTGCCCGACGCGGGGACCGTCGCGCTGCGCGGTCGACCCGTGCAGGGGCTCGACGAGCGCGAGCGCTCGCTGCTGCGTCGCTCGCACTACGGGTTCGTCTTCCAGAACGGGCAGCTCCTGCCCGAGCTCCCGGCGGTCGAGAACGTCGCGCTGCCCGCGATGCTCACGGGGACGTCGCGCCGGGAGGCGACCGACCTCGCGGCCCGCTGGCTGCACTCGCTGGGCCTGGCGGGCATGGAGGGGCGTCGACCCGGCGAGCTGTCCGGCGGCCAGGCGCAGCGGGTCGCGGTCGCCCGCGCGCTCGTGACGCAGCCGGACGTGGTGTTCGCCGACGAGCCGACCGGCGCGCTCGACCAGGCCAACGGGTTCGAGGTCATGCGGCTGCTCACGCAGGCGACCCGGTCCGTCGGGGCGTGCCTGGTCGTCGTCACGCACGACCCGCAGGTGGCCGCGTGGTGCGGGCGGCGCATCGAGGTGCGCGACGGCCGCGTCGTCGAGGAGGTGCGCCAGTGAACG
>NZ_JAAXOY010000209.1 GCF_012396155.1 Cellulomonas septica
GGGCGAGCGTGCGGTGCTCGGGCAGGTCGATCGCGTCCGCGCCGATCCCGGCCCACGGGTCGAGGTCGGGGTCGAGCTCGCCGGTCGCGAGCCGGAGCTCGAGCTGGCGCAGCACGGCGCGGTCGACGTCGGCCTGGTCGAGCAGCCCGGCGTCGAGCGCGGCCCGGACCCGCCCGATCGTGATCGACGAGTCCGCGTCGTGGTCGGTGAACGAGTCGACGCCGGCCCGGAGCGCGGCCGCCGCGGCGGTCGCGTGGTCGGCGTGGTACCGCTCGCCCGTGACGAGGTTGCTCGGTGCACCGGCGTCGGAGACGACGAGCAGGAACCCGTCGCGCTCGTCGCGCAGCGCGTCGACCAGGTCCTTCGACACGTGCGTCGGCCGCCCGTTGACGAGGTTGTAGGACGGCATCACGGCGCCGACGACGCCGGCCCGCAGCGGCCCGAGGAACGCGGGCAGCTCGTACTCGTGCAGCGCGCGCGGCGGGAGCTGGGCGCTGAGGACGGCGCGGTCCGTCTCGACGCCGTACGCGAGCAGGTGCTTGAGGGTCGGGACCGTCCGCCAGTAGACGGGGTGGTCGCCGCGCAGCCCGCGCGCGTAGGCGGTCGCGAGCGTGGCGGTGAGGTGGGGGTCCTCGGAGAAGCCCTCCTCGTTGCGACCCCAGCGCGGGTGCCGCAGCGGGTTGACGACGGGCGCCCAGACGTTGAGCGACACGGTCGGGTCGGCCGCGTGCTTGGCGCGGACCTCGGTGCCGACGACCTCGCCGACCTGCGTGAGCAGGTCGAGGTCCCACGTCGCGGCCAGCCCGACGGGCTGCGGGAACGTCGTCGCGGTGCCGAGCCACGCGACGCCGTGCAGGGCCTCGGTGCCGGTGCGGAACTCGGCGAGCCCGAGCCGGGGGACGGCGGGCACGCGCTGGTGCAGGAACGCGAGCCTCTCGTCGGGCGTGAGCCGCTGCAGCAGGTCGCGGGCGCGGTCGGCCAGGGGGAGCGCGGGGTCGCGGAACGGCGGGGTGGGCGGGGCGTCGTCGGCCACGGGGTCCTCACGGTGGGTCGGGTCGAGCAGGCGGGCGGCGTCGACGGACCGGTGCTCCGTCGCCCGGCGTGACGAAGCCGCTGGTTGAACCGTTTCGACGATCGCCACGGGCCCCTGAGGACTGTCACCATCGCCGGAGTTCGACGGACTCGCGCGGTTCATGGTGGTCCACGACGCCCGATCAGGCAAGGCGGTCGCCCCCACGGACCGACCCTTGCCCGACGATTCGTTCATGCCGTACATTTCCCGCGATCGAACCGCTTCGATGCGCGATCCCGCCTCACGAGGAAGTGAAGGACGAAGATGACCCCTCCCCTCCAGCTCGGCCGCGTCGGCGACGTGGCTGTCGACCGGCGCTCGTTCCTGGGGATGCTGGCCGCCGGCGCCGCGGTCGTCGGCGTCCCGTCCCTGCTCAGCGCGTGCAGCCCCGGAACCCCCACCGGAGCGGCCACCAGCGCGGCACCGATCGGCGACGTCATCCCGACGTACATCCCGGTCACCTACGCCGAACCGGACTACCCGAGCGTCTCCGGGTCCGTCCCCGGGTACGAGAAGATCCCCGCCGAGCTCGTGCGCTCCGTGCCCACGGCCCCCGGCACGGGCCTGGTCTTCACCGCGATGACGCCCCTGTGGGGCACGATCCCGCCGACCAAGGGCAACCAGTACTACGCGGCGGTCAACGAGCTCATGGGCTCGGACCTCAACTTCCAGATCGCCGACGGCAACACCTACGGCGACAAGCTCGCGGCCGTGCTCGCGTCGGCCAAGGACGTCCCGGACTGGGTCTCGATCCCGACGTGGAACCTCCCGCCGCGGTTCGGCTCCGAGATCGTCGGCAACGTCTTCCAGGACCTCACGCCGTACCTCGCGGGCGACCTCGTCGAGGAGTACCCGAACCTCGCGAACATCCCGTCCGACGCGTGGAAGTTCTGCGTCTTCAACGGCCGCCTCTACGGCCTGCCGTTCCCGGGCGAGACGATCACCGACGCGACGTTCTACCGCCGGGACCTGCTCGAGGCCATGGGGATCACGCCGGCCGTGACGAACGGGCAGGACCTGCTCGACCTCGCCAAGGAGCTCACGGGCGGCAACCAGTGGGGTGCCGACGACCTGTGGAACACGGCCGCGATCATCCACGGCGTCGTGCCGAAGTGGAAGCTCGAGGGCGACAAGCTCGTCCACCGGGTCGAGACCGACGAGTACCGCCAGGCGCTCGAGTGGAACGCGGCGCTGTTCGCGTCGGGCGCGGTCCACCCCGACGCGGTCGCGGGCCAGACCGGCGACGCGAAGCTGCGCTTCCAGAGCGGCCAGACGCTCATCGCCTCGGACGGCGTCGGCGGCTGGCACGAGGCCATGCGCGACAACCTCGCCGCGAACCCGTCGTACTGGCAGCAGCCGTTCGACCCGTTCGCGGCCGACGGCGGCGAGCCCGTGCTGTGGAAGGGCAACCCGGCGAACATCTTCTCGTTCCTCAAGAAGTCCGATGACGAGGCCCGGATCAAGGAGCTGCTCGCGCTGGCCAACGTCATCGCGGCGCCGTTCGGGACGACCGAGTACGACGTCATCAACAACGGCGTCGAGGGCGTGCACTACACGAAGGGCGCCGACGGACTGCCGGTCCCGACGGCCCTCGCCGCGACCGAGCTGCAGCCGACGTACATCTTCCTCGTCGACCCGCCGCTGTCCGAGACGCACGTGCAGTACCCCGGCTACGTCAAGGCCGCGTCGGAGTGGAAGGCGAAGGCGTCGGGCTACGCGCAGGACCCGCTGTTCTACGCGCAGCAGATCGTCGAGCCCGCGCAGTACGCGTCGATCGGCCAGCCGTTCGTCGACCTCGAGAAGGACATCTCGCGCGGTCGCAAGTCCATGGCGGACCTCGACGCCGCGATCGAGACCTGGCGGTCGTCGGGCGGCGAGGAGCTGCGCGCGTTCTACCAGGACATCCTGGACAGCCAGTCCTGAGGCGCTCATGGCACTCGACGCACTGACCCGCCGGCGCGGCTCGTCCGCGCCGGCGCCGGACCCGGTGACCGGCGCGGGGGACACCTCCGCGCCGGCCCGGCCGCCGGTCCGGAAGATCCCGCTCCGCACGCGCCTCAAGCACGACCGCTCGCTCCTGATCATGGTGCTGCCGGCCGTCGTGCTGCTGGTCGTGTTCGCGTACGTCCCCATGCTGGGCAACGTCATCGCGTGGCAGCAGTACTCGCCCTACACGGGCTTCCTGCACTCCACGTACGTCGGCTGGGCCAACTTCGAGCGGGTCTTCACCAACCCGCTATTCCTCGACGCGGTCGGCAACACGCTCGTCATCACCGCGTTCCAGCTGCTGTTCTTCTTCCCGATCCCGATCCTGCTGGCGCTGCTGCTCAACAGCGTGCTGTCGCCCCGCGTGCGCACGACGATCCAGTCGATCGTCTACCTGCCGCACTTCTTCTCGTGGGTGCTGGTCGTCACGATCTTCCAGCAGATCTTCGGCGGCGCCGGGCTCGTCAACCAGACGCTGCGCGACCACGGCCTGGCGGGCTTCGACATGATGACGAACCCCGACACGTTCCTCGTGCTCATCACGATGCAGTCCGTCTGGAAGGACGCCGGCTGGGGGATCATCATCTTCCTCGCCGCGCTGTCGACCGTGTCGCCCGAGCACTACGAGGCCGCGGCCGTCGACGGCGCGAACCGCTGGCGGCGCATGTGGCACGTGACCCTGCCGGCCATGCGGCCCGTCATCATCCTGCTGCTCATCCTGCGCCTCGGTGACTCGCTCACCGTCGGCTTCGAGCAGCTCATCCTGCAGCGCGCCGCAGTCGGCGTGGACGTCGCCGAGGTCATCGACACGTACGTCTACTACCAGGGCGTCGTGTACGCGGACTGGAGCTTCGCGGCCGCCGCAGGCCTCGTCAAGGGAGTCGTCAGCCTGGTCCTCGTGCTGGGTGCCAACAAGCTCGCCCACGTGTTCGGCGAGGCGGGGGTGTACAAGCGCGCATGAGCGGACAGTCACCGGAGATCACCGCAGCACCCCCGGTGCTGCCCGCCGCGGCGGTCGGCACGGCGCCCGACCGCCCGACCCCCGCGCCGCGTCGCCGACGCGGGTCGAAGCACCGGCCGGTCTGGGAGGAGCGCCCGACCCCCGTCGGCCTCGCGCTCAAGGGGCTCGTGCTCACGCTCGTCGCGCTCGCGGTCCTGTTCCCGCTGTGGACCGTCGTCCTCACGAGCTTCTCGACGCAGGCGGAGACGCTGCGCGTCGGGGGCCTCGTCACCGTGCCCGGCGAGCTCACCCTCAACGCCTACCGGCAGATCTTGTCGGGCGGCGTGGTGTCGCGCGCCGCGCTCGTGAGCGTCGGGATCACCGCGGTCGGCACCGTCATCTCGACGATCGTGTCGGTCCTCGCGGCGTACGGGCTGTCGCGGCCCGGCTCGGTCCTGCACCGGCCGATCCTGTTCGTCTTCCTGATCACGATGTTCTTCGGCGCGGGCCTCATCCCGACGTACCTGCTGGTCAGCAGCCTCGGGCTCATCAACAGCTACTGGTCGCTGATCCTGCCGGGCGCCGTGTCCGCGTTCAACGTGCTGATCCTGCGCAGCTTCTTCATGGGCATCGACCAGTCGATCCTCGACGCCGCCCGCATCGACGGCGCGGGCGACTGGCGGGTCCTCGGCCGGATCGTCCTGCCCATGTCGAAGGCGGCCGTCGCGGTCGTCGCGCTCTTCTACGGCGTGGGGTACTGGAACGCGTTCTTCAACGCGATGCTCTACATCAACGACAACGCGAAGTGGCCCCTGCAGCTGGTCCTGCGGTCCTACGTCCTGCAGGGCGTGAGCCTGCCGGGCGGCGGGACGACCGGCCAGGTCGACGCGGCCACCGGTGTCGTGAGCGGCCTGCCCGTCCAGATGGCCGTCATGGTCCTCGCGATCGTGCCGATCCTGCTCGTCTACCCGTTCGTGCAGCGCCACTTCACCAAGGGCGTGATCTTCGGCGCGATCAAGGGCTGACGTGGCGGGCCGTCGCACCCTGCTGTCCTTCGCCGGACCGGCGCGGACGTGGGTCGAGGCGTTCCCGGTGGGGAACGGCCGGCTCGGCGCGATGGTGCACGGCGGCGGCGACCGGGCGCGCGTGCAGGTCAACGACGCGACCGCCTGGTCGGGCCGGCCGGACGCCCCGGACCGGG